>DATKJG010000130.1:0-3357 GCA_035543215.1 Phycisphaerales bacterium
GAAGGCCGCGTCGCTTGCAAGCGCGAACAGGCACAGAACACATGTACGTATGGCGAAGCTTGTCATTTGGGGATGATGTCGCATGGGAACCTCCGTGACTCCCTGCGAGATTCCCCAGCTTGCAGGCTCACAATCGGAGACGCCTCAATGCCTGCATTTGTCCCGCGCCGATCCGTTGGGCAGAATCACGGGCACGCGCCCCGTGGCCGACCGGCATTGGGCGCGGGGCGATGCGATGCTGGCCAAGGGCGTGGTGCTGACTCGTCGCGGAGTGTTCAGCGATGCCGAACCATTGCGGGTGGCCAGCGAGTCGATTGCCCGCTCCGGCGGCGAGCGGCACCGTCCGCGACGCGATCGCGCCGTCAAGGCCCTGGTCGATCTCTACGAACAGTGGAACACCCGCGAGCCCAGCAGCGATCGGGCCGGGCAATTGGAGCGTTGGCGCAAGGCATTGCCGATGGAATGAGCATTCACGCTCGTCGGCGACTGATTCACCCAACCGCCTACCCTTTCATCGGTATGCTGCGATCGGGACGGCGCCCGCCCACACGTGATCCGAATGGCCGACACACGCGTCCGAGCAGAAAACTACCTGGCCCCGGAGACGCTCGCCCAGCTGGCGCCCTTCGAACTGCGCGCCAAGATGATCGTCGAGGGCGTCATGAGCGGCCAGCATCGCTCGCCCTACCAGGGCATGGCCGTCGAGTTTGCCCAGCACCGCCAGTACACGCCTGGCGAGGACCTCAAGCACCTTGACTGGAAGGTCTACGGCCGCAGTGACAAGCTCTATATCAAGCAGTACCAGCAGGAGACGAATCTCGATGTCATCCTCCTGGTGGATTCCAGCGCGTCGATGAACTTCGGCACGCTGAGGACCAAGGCCGGCTGGGGCGGCACCCAGGCCAGCCGTTCCAACGGTGATTGGACCAAGTTCGATCACGCCACCGCGACCGCCGTCGCCGTCGCCTACCTGTCGTTGCAGCAGGGCGATCGGGTTGGCGTGGCCGTGTTCGCTGACGAGATTCGCACAATGGTCAAGCGCTCCTCCAGCCGAGGCCAGTGGCGTTCGATCGTCAACACGCTCAACGTGCATCCGGTGGATGAGCACACCAACTTCGCCAAGGTGGTCGAGCAGGCCCTGAGCAAGGTGCACAACCGCGCGATGTGGGTGATCATCTCCGACTTCTTCGAGGATCTTGCCGGTATCCGTACCGCGCTGGCGCGATTGCGTCACCGCCGGCACGATGTCGTGCTGCTGCAGACGCTCGACCGCCAGGAGATGCGTTTCGACTACAGCCAGCCCGCGCCGTTCGAAGGGCTCGAGGACGAGGGCCGCCTGCGCATCGACCCGCGGGCCCTGCGCCAGGCCTATCTCGAAACGCTGCAGAAGCACAATGACGCGCTGACGAAGGCGGCGATCGGCTTCGGCTTCGACTACATGCGCATGGACACGCACGAATCCGTCGGTCCCGCGCTCAGCTATCTGCTCGCACGCCGCAATGCCCAGATCAAGAGGAGCAAGAGCGGATGATGCGATTTTGGATTGGCGATTTTGGATTTTGGATTGCTGCGACAACGCCGCCGCGAATGCTGTCCGATGCAAAATCCAAAGTCCAAAGTCCAAAATCGGCCGGGGGTGATGCATGACGCTGCTCACGCCCGCCCTCGCCATCGCCGGGTTGTGCGCGATTGCGATTCCAATCCTTATACATCTGCTGATGCGGCAGCGGCGGCGGCCGATCCCGTTCGCGGCCATGCGCTTCCTCATCGAGGCCTTCCGCAAGCACAAGCGACGCCTGCAACTCGAGCAGATGCTGCTGCTGGCTGTGCGCTGCCTTATCCTTGGCCTGCTGGGTCTCGCCCTGGCGCGGCCGTTGCTCGAGGGGACATCCATCATCGAGAAGGGCGGCGGACGGACGGTGACCTTCGTCATCGACAACGGCCTGGCGTCCGGGGCCCTCGGCGATGACCAGCAGCCGGCTTTGCGCAGGCACATCGACAAGGCGGTCGAGATCGTCCGTGCGCTTGGCCCGGGCGACACCGTCAGCGTTATCAGCGCGGCGAGGCCTGCCAAGGCGCTGCTGAGCCCGCCGTCGAGCGACCACGCTGCCGTCATCAGCCTGCTGCAGGCGCTGGAGCCGCGGCAGTCCCCCAGCGACCTCTCGGGCGCGATGACGTACGTGCGCGACGCCGCATCGAACGCGCGGCAGGCATCGCGCCCGGCGGTGGTGTACCTGCTCAGCGATTTCCGGGCCGGCTCGGCCCCGCTCGATTCGCCCCTCCCGCCGACGCAGGCCGACGTCGAAGGCGCGGATGTGAAATTGCTCGCCTCGCCCGCCGCGGCCGACGCCATCACCAATGTTCAGATCACGGCGATCGAACCGGTGCGGAGCCTGGTGATTCCCAACGCCAACGACGGCTCCGGCCAGGTGAAGGTGCGCCTGGCGCGGCGCGGCGGCGATCTCGGCGCCGACGTGACGCGCGTGCGGCTCGCCGGCGAAGGCATCCAGGCCGTCGAACCCAGGACCGTGCAGTGGCGGCCAGGCCAGAGCGATGCCGATGTCGAGTTCATGCTCGACTTCGGCCTGAGCATCGATCGCAAGATCGCGATCACCGCCTCGATCGACGATGACGCGCTCGCCGCCGACAACTCGCGCCAGACGATTCTTGATTTGCGGAGCCAGTTGCGAGTCTTGCTGATCGATCGCCGCAGTTTCGGCTTCGAGCGCACGCTCGACCAACTTTCGGCCGGGCAGTGGATTCGCCGCGCGCTCGAACCGATGCTGGACGAGAAGGCCAAGCCCATCACGATCGTCGAGGCCGAGCCGGCCGCGCTGGATGTGGCGGATCTGCGCACGGCGGATGTCGCGATCGCGCCGCGGCCCGATCTCATCAGCGACAACGGCTGGACGCTGCTGCGGGCCTTCATCGATCGCGGCGGCCTGCTGCTGGTGACGCCGCCGGCCGACGTCACGGTCCATCAGTGGACCGCATCGTTCTCCAGCGCTCTGTCGCTGCCGTGGCGCATCGCGCTTGAGCCGGTCGATCACAGCGAGGGACTGGCGCTCGCGGTTGAGCAACCCGCCAGCGAGATGCTGCGGTTGATTTCCAGCGACTTGTCGGAGATGTCGCGCGCGGTGCAGGTCGTTCGCACGCTGCCGGTTGAAGCCTCCGCTGATGCCGGTGTGAATGGGGCGGCGGCAGAAGACGCTGCATCCAACGGCGCTGCGGCGGGCGTATCGGCGACGACGCTGCTGCGCTACGCCGACGGCTCGCCCATGCTCGTGGTCGGGGCACCGCTGGTTGGCAACACGGCGGATCGGCCATCGACCGACAGCAACGGCAACAACAACGCCA
>DATKJG010000131.1:0-2480 GCA_035543215.1 Phycisphaerales bacterium
GGCTGCTGCCGCATCCGCCGATCGCGTGCGAAATCGCACCGGGTACCACTCCGCGGGTTCGCCCTGCATGTTGGCGAAGCCCTTGAACGTGTCGCTGTTGACGCTGAACTGATACAGATGGTCAGGCTTGAGCGACACCGCCATGACGAACGTGCGATCGTTGAGCCACTTCAACTCGCCGGTGATCTGCGGGAACGCCTCGCCGCCCCCGACGATGGAGCGGCCGCCGGGATGCATCGGCTGATCGAACTCGATGCGAATCTCCGTGATCGCCGGATCGACGCCGATCTCGCCGTTGTCGGGAGAAGTGATGATGACCTTCGGCGGCGCTGCCTGCGCCAGGCCGGCGACCAGCCAAGCCAGTCCGCAGGCGATCAGATTGCGACGGTTCATGTTCGATTCCTGGATGCCTGAATGAGGCTCCTAACGCCTTCGACGCCGATTCGCGACCACTCTAGCCACTGGTCCTGCCGAATCTCGAGAAAAACGCTCCTCCGCTCTTGCCTTCGTCCCGTGGGGCGGTAATATGCAACCTGGAGGTTGCACAATGCCAACGACAACGAGCACCGACCGGATCGAGAAGAAGATTGCCTTGAAAGCCCCCGTCGCTCGCGTCTGGCGGGCCCTCACGGACCACACCGAGTTCGGCCAGTGGTTTCGCGTGAGACTCGAAGGCCCGTTCATCCCCGGCAAGACCACACGCGGACGCATCACCTACCCAGGCTATGAGCATGTGGTCATGGAGGTCGTCGTCCAGAAGATGGAGAAGGAGCGTCTGTTCTCCTTCAACTGGCATCCCTATGCCGTCGATCCCAAGTACGACTACTCGAAGGAGCCGCCCACGCTCGTGGAGTTCCGGCTCGAAGCCACGCCCACCGGCACGCTGCTGCACGTGACTGAATCCGGCTTCGACTCGATTCCCATCGCCCGCCGGGCCGAGGCGTTCCGCATGAACAGCGGCGGCTGGGAGCAGCAGTTGAAGAATATCGAGGCCCATGTCAGCCGCGCGACGTAATCCATCCACGCGGCCGAGGGCCCACACACTCGTTCGCCGGGCGCCGCTCTTCGCGGCGCTCGGCGACCAGACACGCCTGGTCATCGTCACGCGGCTGTGCGATGGCTCGACGCTGTCGATCACGCGCCTCAGCGAAGGCGCCGCGATCACGCGCCAGGCCGTGACCAAGCACCTGCGCGTGCTTCAGGATGCAGGCCTGGTGCGTAGCGTCCGCCGCGGGCGCGAGAACCTGTTCGAACTCGAGCCGAAATCGCTCGATGAGGCTCGCCGCGCGCTGGATGCCATCTCGCGCCAGTGGGATGAAGCCCTGGCGCGGCTCAAGTCGTTCGTCGAGAGCGATTAAGCCGACCTGCCCGCGACGAGCGACTACTTGGCTGGCTGGCCCGCAGCCGGCGCAAGGACCGTGCGGAATGCCAGCAGCGCCGCGGGGTGATAGATCGTCGCGTGCGTCTCCTCCGGCAGCGGCGCGTAATGGAACTCGACATTCGCGCCCGGGTGAGTCTTGAACGACTCCGCCAGCTGTGCGGTGAGCCTCAGCATGTCAGGTTCATTGCTGCTGGAGACGAAGATCGTCTTTCTGCCCTGCCCCGACGCCGCGCCAAGTCGTGCGTCGACCGACTTGACAAGTTCCTCGCTGTTCCACCACACGCTTGGGTCGAAGGCGATGTAGCAATCGAACAGATCCGGCTCGAGAAAGAACGTTTCCATCACGAACAGGCCGGCCAGTGATTCGCCGACGATCGCCGCCTCATCCGTGGTGCGATAGCGCGCACGCACCGCCGGCATCAGTTCCTCTCGAATGAAGCGGCGAAACGCGGCCGAGCCCCCCACCACCGGCGCGATCTTGCGGTCTTCATCGCTCGAGGTTGGCCCGGTCAAGTCGCGCCGGCGGCTGGTGTTTTCAATCCCTACGAGCATGAACGGCCGCATGCCGCCATTGCTCACCAGCACCTGCACCAGGCCGGCGACGTGCAGGAAGTCCTCATCCACGCCGCCATCGAGCATGCACAGGACGGGCATCGGCTCCTCGATCTTCTGGCCATACACGGTGGGCACGAGCACATTGATGCGGCGAACCTCGCCCATGATCCGGGAGTCGATCGTGAATGTCTCGCCGATGACGAGCGGCGCAGCAGCGGAAACGTGTTGGTCGCCGCCCACTGCCGCACCAGGGCAGGGACCGGACACGCCTCCGGCGAAAAGAAGAGGATCGACGGCCGAGTCCGCACCCGTTGCCTCTCGTAAGGGTTTATCCGAAGCTAACTTGGGCGGTGCCTCCCGCCAAGTCAATCGAGGAAGAACGCCCCCACCGCCACCAGCGCGTAGACCGCCAGAAGCTGCACCCCCTCGAACCAGTGGGACTCGCCGTCCAGGGTGATGATCGCGGTCACCACCGTCGCCATGGCCAAGGCCACGACCTCGAACGGCGTGAAGACCAGGTTCATGTCGGTTCCCAGCAGCACGC
>DATKJG010000132.1:0-2554 GCA_035543215.1 Phycisphaerales bacterium
GGCCATGGCGAACTCACGGAAAGTGGCGGCCGAGGTGCCGCTGTTGTGATGCGAAACGAGGCCGAGCGCGAAGTGGGTCCCGGCGTAATTCGAATCGTGCTCGAGCATCAGCTGCGCCAGGCGCGCGGCAAGGTCCCAATCGCCGACGGCACGCGCCGACCGGGCAAGCCCCTCGAGCCTGAACAGCGATTGCGACCAGGCATCGGGTCCAGGCAGCGATCGCCATTTCCTCGCGGCGCTTTCGATCATCGCCCGTCCCTTGTCGCGCTGCGCCGTGCGCAAGTTGAACTCCCCCTGCAGTGCCTCGAGCGCGATCGCGGCGAGACCCTGTGCACCTTGAGCCGAGCGCATCGCTTTCAACGCCGCATTCGACGAGGCGGCGGCGTCGGCGGGCTTGTTCATGGCCAGCTGCGCAAAGCCGGCCTCTATGTGACCGGTGGCCTGGACGACGAGGTTCGGATGCGCGAGCAGCTGCTGCGCGGCAGCGAGCGCTTCCGCGGGCCGGTTGCGCGCGATCAGGAACTGAGGCCATTCGCGCTTGTTGACCGCCTGCACCAGCAGGTTCGTCGGCAGGTTGAACGACTGCTTCAACAGCGTCTCGGCCTTCTTCATCTGGCCGGTGTATTGATACGAGGCCGCCAGCAAATCGAGATTGTGCGCGTGATGCCAGTCGAGCTCCGCGGCGATCTTCTCGCGCGCCATGTAATCGCGCTGCAGCTTGTCCGCGGCCTCGAATCGAGCGATGGCCTCGTTGATGCGTCCGAGGCGGCGCAGCTCGTGGCCATGCATGTGGATGGCATGCGGTACGCTCGACGCCTGGCCGGCGTAGGCCGCTGCCTGATCCGCGGCCTCTTTCATGCGCCCGCTGTTTTCATACGCGTGCGCCATGAAGTGGTGCGGACCGAAGTGGGTTGGTGCGATCTTCAGCGCGCGTTCGTAAAACGGAATCGACGCGACGACCGATCCCTGGCCGCGATCGGCCGGGTCGGGTGATTCCGCGATCCCGCGGAGCAGCAGGAACTCGGCGTCGTTGGGAAAGGCGGCGATCGCACCGTCCAGCGACTTGCGATATGCCGCAAGCTTTGACGGATCGCCCGCCGCTTCTTCGGCAGCCATCTGCAGCGCGCGAGCGGCGACGTGACGCTTGATGTGATCACCGGCACTCACCGCGAGTTTCTGCGCGGTCGTACTTGCCTGCCCGGCCTGCGCGGTCTTGTTCAGCTCGATGTACGCATAGCTCAATCCGACGTGTGCGAGCGCCAACTGCGAATCGAGCCGCAACGCCTGGTGAAATGACCGCGCCGCCTCGATCCACACGTAGTTGTGAAGGTAGGCGAGGCCCTGATCGTAGAAGCGTTGCGCCTCCACGTTCTTCGTCCCCGCATCGTCATGCACCGCGCCGATACCGGTGCGCAACGTGACCGGACGCTCGAGGAGCTCCTGAGGAACAGCGGGGATTGAATGCAGCGCGTGTTGGGCCGCAGCGGTAGTCGAAAAGATCAGTACAAAGAAAAACGGGAAGCCCAAGATGGTGGCCCTGGACTTCCCGCTCTTCACTTCTTGATTCTAACTACTAACCTCTAACCTCTAACAACAACTCCTAGAAGCTGATATTTCCGCCCAGCTTGAAGAAGCGATGCTGCAGCACGTTCGTCGGACGCTGCCACGTTCCGGTCGCCGCGGTCGAGTACGCCGAGCTCACCGTGTAGGGCCAGCTGCTGTTGAACACGTTGTAGAGGTCGAAGTCGACGCGCAGGCGCACCTTGTCGATGGTGAATCGCTTTGCCAGCTTGAGGTCAAGCTGTTCGAGGTTGTACTTGCCGTAGTCGGAACCTTCGCGGATGAGGTTGATGGTACGCGAGGCGACACTGGTCCAGGTCCGCGCGCCGATCGTCGCAGCCTGTGCGCTGGTAAGCGCCCACGCGGCGTTGAGGCTCGGACCGGCGCCGCCGTTCTGGATGCCGCGGCTGAACTGGAACGTGCCGGCGAGCTGAACGTCCCACGGAAGCGTGTAGGACCCCGACGCCTTGAAGTCAGGACGATAGGCGTACTCACGATGGCAGCTCGTCGATCCATCCGGATAGACTTCGGTGCCCTGCGAAAGGGACGTGACTAGCGAAGCGCCGGCCGGCGCCCCAGTCATGGCGTCAAGGCCAGCCTTCAGCAGATTGCAGTTATCGAAGGTGCGCGCCGTGGCGCCGATGCCGGCCTTGAGGAACGCGCCGTTACGGAAGCGCGCATCGAGGTTGAGGTCGTAACCCTGATACACGTTGGTCTCGTCACCGAAATCGGACGAGAAGCGAATCAAGCTGTTCTGGGGCAGGTTCTGAGCAAACACCGCAGGCTTGAGATCCTGCACACCGCACACCTGGTAGCCGCCGCCACCCGGCAGGTCGGGATCGACCGGGGCCGTGATGCAGAACGAGTCGTAGCTGCTCGCGTCGTAGCGCAGGTCGTCGGTGAAGGTCGCGTTGCCGAACGAGCGGCGATAGTAGCCGCCGTTCACTGACATGCGATCCGCGATCTGGTGCTGCATCGCGAACGTGATCTCGTC
>DATKJG010000133.1:0-4033 GCA_035543215.1 Phycisphaerales bacterium
CGCAGCGGAGCACGCAGCGACGACCGAGACAGCCCCAGCGGGCGCGCCGGCGTCCGCCGACCAGTCGCACGCCGCATCAGGCGGCGCGGCTCCGGCCAGCGCGCCGGCGTTCGAGATCCAGACCGTCTCGATTACACCTGGCACAGGCGCCGCGTTGCCGCCGGCGGAAGCGTCGACAGTGTTGCCGGCCGCAGCCGGCCCTGCCGGACTCGGAACCGGCGAGGCGATCGCCATCCCCGAGGCTGAACTGCTGCGCGATCGCCACCCGGCCCACATGCAGCCGCTGCAGGACCCTACCCGCCCCGCGAACACGCACATGTTCTTCAACATCTATTACATGATGACCGGTCTGCACGGCATTCACGTCGTGATCGGCATGATCGTCATCACCTGGCTGCTGGTGAAGACATTCAGAGGCCAGTTCTCCAGCGAGTACTTCACGCCCGTCGACCTGGGCGGGCTGTACTGGCACGTGGTCGATCTGATCTGGATCTTCCTGTTCCCGTTGTTCTATCTGATCTGAGCGTTCAGCATCTGAAGACTTTCATGGCGCACGAACACCCAACTGAACCCGATCACGGCGGCCATCATGGCGTCGGCCACGTCGTCTCGCCGAAGATCCTCATCGCCACCGCTGCCGCGCTGCTGGTGCTCACGGGCATCACCGTGACCGCGGCCAAGGTCGCCTTCGAGGAAGTCGAGATGCACGAATTGACGATCATCGTCGCGCTGGGCATCGCGCTGATCAAGGCCAGCCTGGTGTGCCTGTTCTTCATGCACCTCAAGTGGGATCGGCCCTTCAACGCGTTCGTGCTGGTCACCTCGCTGGCGCTGGTGGTGCTGTTCATCGGCTTTGCGCTGACCGATTCGTCGGAGTACAAGACCGAAGTCAACGCCTACGTCGGCACGCTGCCCGGCGGCGAGACGCCCGAGGTGAAGGCCGAACTCGACAAGTTGCCGCCGCCGCTGACCGGAGCGGCCCGGCAGGAGCATGCCGCCAACTCGGTGGGCGCGGCGGGCGAGAGCGGCGCGGCACATTGAGGGCTCGTGCATCCGTGCTGTTGGCGCGCCGAACTCCCTTTCACGATCGCCAATCAGGAATCCGGGCGGGCAGGTTCGGGATGGGGCTGTTCCTCACGTCGCTGGGAATCCTCTTCGGCGTGACGCTGATCGCATTTCTCGTGCTGCGCCTGCAGATCGGCCGCGCGTGGCCCGACCTTCCGCCGCTGCCGCGCATTCTCTGGATCAGCACGTCAGTGATCGTGCTCAGCAGCGCGACGATGCAGTGGGGGCTCTCGTCGATTCGTCGCGGCCGCGCCGCCGTGCTGCCCGTCGCGATGCTCCTGACGCTGGCCCTGGGCTTTGCGTTTCTCGCGCTGCAGTCGCTGGCGTGGCTGCGCTGGCTCGCGCCTGCGGTCGAGCGCTGGAATCAGTCGGAGGAATGGCGCTTCGCGCTGACGAGCTTCTATCTGTTCACAGCGCTGCACGCGCTGCACGTGGTCGGCGGCCTGCTGCCGATGACGCTGGTGACGTGGCGCTCGCTGCGGCCGGGCCGCTACAGCGCTACCGATCACGCGGGCGTGCACCTGTGCGCGATGTACTGGCACTTCCTTGCGGTCGTCTGGCTCGTGCTGTTTGCGACGCTGATGATCGGCGTGTGATGGACGAGGCGCAGCCGCCGCTCGCGTCAATCTGGGCGCTTGCGGCAACATGGGCGAATGTGAATGTCCCGCGATCTGTCGCGAACGTGCGCGATTCCTCTTTCATCACCCATCAATTCTGACGACGATGCGCACGTACTTCTGCACCGGCGCGGTGCCCGCAAGGGCCCGCGCCGGGCTTCGTTTCATGGCAGTCCGCGAACGCCAAGGTCAGCCGCCTTGCTGCGGCTGGAACAACTCATCCTGCGGATGCATCGCGTGCCAGGCGAACCAGAACGCGTTGAACGTCAGCATCTGCGGATCGAGCGGATCGCTCGCGACGCGCAACGTGCCCGCATTACGGTCGCCGATGAATCGCAGCGTTCTGCCGCCGAGCGTGTCCTGCCATTCGACCAGTCCCGCGAGTTTGCCGGTCATCGGCGTGGCGTGATCGAGCACGTACGGCAGTGGATACACACGTGCGGATTCGCTGGTCACAACCGCCAGCACGCGCGTCTTGAGATCGAGCGAGTCGGTTGGCGGCATCGGCGACACCGGAAACAGGATCTTCGGCGAGCGGAAGTACTGCGTCGGCGCCGCATCCTTGTAGCGCTCGAACATCGACAGGTCGCGATTGACCACCGTGGTGTCGGGATGCCGCGCGCTCCAGTCGGCCCACGTCACGACCTCGCTGGGAATGATCGTCAACGATGACTGCAGCGTCGCGCTGCTGCCGGAGATGGGCCGGCCGGTCAGTTGGCACCACAGCGATTCGTTGCCGCCGCCGACCTCCGACGCATCGGGGCTCGTGCGCGTCTGGTCGATGTCGTACATCAGCAGGTTCGAGTTGTAGACCAGGCCGCTGGCCCCGAAGACGGCCGTCCCCTGCAGCGGCGGATTCACGCGGCGGTCGAACACGACCGCGCTGGCGCACGGCCAGTGATACGTCACGACGATCGGCGTGCCAGCGAGCACGTCGTTGATGATCTCGTGCACGTACAGCACGTGCAGCGGATAGGCGCGCGACTCGCCGTCGATCTCGACGCCGATGATGATATCAGACGGTACGAGATACTTGCCGTATGGCGGATCATTGGTCCGCTGCATGGCTTCCCAGCGCTGTTCGGGCGGCACATCGGTGGTCGGTCCGCTGTGCGCGGCCTGAAGCATCACCGGCACCATGCCGCGATGCAGCATCGCCGGCGCAATGAGATCGCGCGGCACGCTGAGATTCGAGAGGTCGAACTTGAACGACTCGATGGTCTTGCCATCGCCGGGCGGCCTGACGCTCGCTCCGACCATGCGCATCACTGCTCCGCGCAGGGCCCAGCCGGCGATGAGCAGGCACACCATCAGCGTAAGGAGGATGACCCAGCCGCCGGAGGCGAAGGTGAAGAGGCGGTCTGGCCGATTGCCGATTGACGATTGACGATTCACGATCGTCACGCCAGAGGTCCGCGATCGATCACCAGCAGCGCCAGCAGCAGCGGCAGGTAGGCGATCGAAGCGACAAACAGCGCACGGGCGTGATCGTCGCGGTGCGTGCGATGCAGCCGGACGCTCAGCGCCAGCAGCCACAGGCCCAAGGCCAGCGAGCCGATCGCCGCGGCGATGCCCGCGACATTCAGCAGCGTCGCCAGCAAACCCAACGGAATGAGCATGAGGCTGGTAATGACGATGACCTTGGTGGTGATGCGTCCATCGCGATCGAGTACCGGCAGCATGGCGAAGCCGCCGCGTTCGTAGTCCGCCCGGTACAGCCACGCCAGCGCGAAGAAGTGGGGGATCTGCCAAACAAAGAGGATCGCGCCGAGGATCCACGCGCCGAAATCGAGCCGGCCCGCCGCCGCGACCCAGCCAATCATCGGCGGAATCGCGCCGCACACGGCGCCGACGATTGTGTTCAAGGTGCTTCGCGACTTCAGCGGCGTGTAGGCGAGCACGTACAGGACGATCGTGAGCAGCGCCAAGCCGGCGGCCTGCAGATTCACTCCCAGTGCGAGCATGCACAGGCCCGCGTAGCCCATGAGCGTCGCAGCGATGAATGCGTGCAGCGGGCTCATCGAACCCGAAGGCAGCGGCCGGTTCTCTGTGCGATGCATGCGAGCATCGCGGCGAATCTCCCACAACTGGTTGAACGCACTGGCGCAACCGGCTGCGAGGGCGGTGCCAAGGATGGTCCACAGCAGCCGCGGCCAGTCGAACTCGCCGCGCGTGCCCAGGATGAAGCCGACGGCGGTGGTGACCAGCACCAGCGCGCTGAGGCGAGCCTTGGTCAGTTCGAGATACAGGGTCAGCAACCCGCGCCGGGGCGCGGCGACAGCCAATGGCGTGGTCGTCAGTTCAGGCAGCGATGGCGGCGCTGAGGTGAGCGTGGTCATCGGATCGAGGCA
>DATKJG010000134.1:0-2084 GCA_035543215.1 Phycisphaerales bacterium
CAGGTGTGGGAACGCGTCAATGCCACGCTCAAGGCGCATGGGCACGAGGCGGTGAAGGAGGATCACAAGCGCGTGCGCGACCTTGGCATCCTGGTTGATGCCGACGATGAGGGGTACCTGCTGCAACTGTTCACCAAACCCCTGCAGGATCGGCCGACGCTGTTCTTCGAGATCATCTGCCGGCGCGGCTCGCAGAGTTTCGGCAAGGGCAACTTCAAGGCTCTGTTCCAGGCGCTGGAGCACGAGCAGGAACGGCGCGGAAACCTGTAAACGCCATGCCATCGCTGCACAACGCCCAGGCATTGCAATGCGTGGGCGTCAACATACGACACTTCAGATTGGCCGAGACATGCGCATCCGCTTCTCCAAGTCGCGACACGGTCCGGTGCTGATCTGCACGCGCGATGACGGCAGCGTCACGGGAATGAAGAGTGAGCGGCACGGCGGTTTCTTTGTGCGGCATGACCTCATGCACTACGCCGTCGAGACGGTGCTGGGCATTCGCGAGGCGTTCTGGGGGCTGGTCGCCGGCCTTGACGACCGTCCATCGTGGTCGATCGAGGCGTTCAACGTGCCCGGCGCCAGCAAGGGCCTGCCCTCCGAGGCTGTCATCACCGAGTTCATCGTCGGCTTGATCGATCAGGCCGCGATCTTCAGCGATAAGCCGCTCGTTGCTGACGATGTCAATCGTGATCTGCAGCAAGCGATGTCGAACAGCCAAAACCTCGCGCCGCCGGCCATCAGCCAGCGGCAACTCGATCAGATCATGCAGCGGTTCATGGATCTGTACGCCCACTTCCAGTCGCTTCCGGATGGCGGGCATCTTGACCTCGAGTTTCCGTCAGCCACGGGCGAAGCGATCGAGATCAGCGACGGCGCGCGAGAAACAGCCAACCGCGGCTGGCCACGGGCGCGCAGGTAATCGCCCTTGACCCTATACGTCCTCATCGACGGCGCTGCTGCGCTTCTTCTCGCCGCGATCCTTCAGCAGTTTGTACACGCGCTTGCCGTACTCGGGCGTGAGACGCGCGAGGCGATAGCGCCGCACGTCGAGCGTGCGCAGCACGGTGCTGGGTGCGGCCGGGCTGACGTAGCCGAACATCCGGAATGCTGCCGGCAGCGGGGCCTTCACCAGCACGAACGGCAGGCACACGGCCTCAACCTTCAGCGGCACGCTCTCGCCGCACGGCAGGAAGCGCACACGCACCGGCTCCAGCCACTTCGGCTGGTGGAACGCCGAGCAGTCGAACAGCACGCCGATGGGCAGGAACTCATCCACCTCGGCGAGCACGGCGAGGAAGTCGCCTTCGCAGATGTCCTCTGGCGCGATCGCGCGCGCCAGAGTGTTGTTGTTGTCTGAATCCTCGATCATGACATCACGCAGCCGCTTCATCGCCAGGAATACCCTGGCGCAGCGGTCAAGTCTGGAGTAGGGAGATGGAGGGTCTGCGGCGCGCTGCAAACAGCGGTGCGCCAGAATCCGTCTCACTTGAGAAGGAAGCAGCAGACTGTCGTTCGAGCATCCATCCAACGGCTGGATTCAGCCGGCTTCGCCGCTCGATGGCAGCCTGCGCACGATCATCGCGCCGCCCGTCGGTGACGGGCATCCGTTGCGCGAGGATGATGTGGTACTCCACAGGAGCATGGCAGGCCTGAGCGGTTGGTGATACGTCTGCCACGAGGGCGGACGCTGAAAGAAATGAGAGCGTGATTGTGCCCGGCCGCGCGCCGAAGTCAAGCGTACTCGCTTCGGCCGCCTCCGGCATCCTCCCGAATCGTCGTAGGCCGCCGAAATGCCAATGGCTGCAGGAGGCCTCGGCACGTACAGTCAGGCAGTACGGGGCCCGGTGACTTGGATCGCCGGCACGTCAATGATAGAAGGTCATGAACCGACCTCTTCCCGAGCGAGTGGTGAACATGCGCGTGCAGGATGTAATGACCAAGAATGTTCGTTGCTGCAAGCCGGACACGCCCCTGCCGGATGTTGCGCGGATCATGCGCGAGAACGACTGCGGCGCCCTGCCGGTGGTCGATTCGAGCAACGGCGAGCGCGTCATCGGCATGGTGACCGATCGTGACATCAC
>DATKJG010000135.1:0-3809 GCA_035543215.1 Phycisphaerales bacterium
TGGCGGTCGACCTCGCGCCCTCAGCCTTCACGCCGCGCCGTGAGATCCGCGAGCGCTGGCTGCGCGAGGAAGGCGTCGCGCTCGATGAATATGTCCTCGGCCTGCTGGGCGAGCCGGCCGAGCGCTTCGACGCCCGCCAGGCGATGCACGTGGGAGCCCGCACCGGCCTGTCCAGCCGGCGCATCCGCATGATCATGAGCGGCCGCGCCCTGGGCCGGCCCGAACAACAGCGCTTCCTCGCGCGGCTCGATCTGGACCAGGTCATCGTGCAGGATGAGCGCATCACGCGGCCGTGGGAAGTGATTCGTGGACTCGATGCCGCCCTGGTGCTCGCGCCCGCGCCGCGCCGCCGCAGCAACAGCGCCGGCCTGTCTTCGCTGCCGGCGCTGTGGGCCCATGCGGCCCGCGTGCCGGTCATCGCCGAGGCCAATGCTCCGCTCGATGGCCTGGTCACGCACGATCGCACCGGCCTGATGTTCCCGCCGCGCGAACTGAACGTTGCGTGCGATCGCCTGGCCCGGCTGCACGATGACCGCACACTGGCCAGCCGCCTCACCGATGTCGCTCATCAACTTGCGTCGGATCGATTCCCTCTCGATGTCTTCTGTACGCGTCTGGATGGGGCGTACCGGCAGGCCATCGACGAGCGGCGGGCTGCATATCTGGAGAATCCAGTCGTCGCGGAGTGAACGATTGTTCCGCCGCCCGTACTTTCCGACTGCTAACATGAGCAGCTCCGGCAGGGATGCCGCCGCACCGCCCGATGTATCGCGACGGGGGCGGCCGCCCATGCACACACCAATACGGATTCGCCAGGCGCTTCATGTCCATTACGCCATGCAGGTTGAGAAGGCCCTCAGACGCGATCGCCGCGCGGTGTGATCATCCGTGGATCATGCCCGCCATCATGGCATTCGGCGCTCTGACGCTCGCAGTGACCGGTGCAGCGCGAGCCCGGCAGGCGCACGATCATGCTTCGCTTCGTGACTTGGTCGTCACCGTCCCCGAGGAGCCGCGCATCGCGACCATGTACGGCGATGGACGGCGGCTGATCGTGCCGGTCGAAAGCGTGTGGCGCCCGATGTGCGCCTGCGCGCCGGGTTCGATGACGCATACCGATCTCCTGCGCATCGCGGCCGATGACCTGCGCAGCCGCGGTCAGCAGTCGCAGCCCCCCGCGATGCTCGCGCGCGGGGGCGATGATGGCGGAATCGCCGGCGGCGGCGGGCTCAACATCGTCTTCGACGTTGCTGCCAGCGTCCCGCCCGAGGCCGATCCCGCCCTCGATCGCGTTCATGACTTCTTCGCGCAGCAGTTCGATGATGACGTGACCGTCACCATCAATCTTTCCTTCGACGACACCCTGCCCGGCGGCGTGCTCGGCGGCACCAGCACGCCTTACACGCACGTCTCGTGGAGCCTCTCGCGCAACAGCCTGCGCAACGGCATGGATGACAGCGACAGGATCCAGGACTTTCTGCCGCCGGGTTCGACCATTCCCGTGCGCTACAACGGCAACAGCCCGTTCGTCTCCGACGAGACGCGCATCTTCTGGACCGTCGCCAACTACAACGCCACCGTCGGCTTCATCTCGGGCGATGCCGGCTCCATGCGCTTCAACAGCGACATCGACTGGGACTACGACCCGGACGACGGCGTGGCCGGCTACTCGTTCGTCGATGTGCTGATCCACGAGATCGGCCACGTGCTGGGCTTCGACAGCGGCGTGGATTTCCGCGACTTCGACATCGAGGCTCTCGACATCTACCGCTTCCAGCGCACCGATGGCGTTCCGCCCAACGATTACAACCCAGACTCCTACGCCGAGTTCCAGACCACGGCGCGCCTGGCGGATTACAACCTTCCCAACAACAACGTGATCTCCGACATCATCATCGCGCAGTACAAGATGGAGGATGGCTTCCCGTACCAGGCGAGTCATTTCTACGACAAGCAGCCGCCGATCGGGATCATGGATCCGGTGCTGGGCCAGGGCCAGACGTTCGCGCCGCACTTTTTCACATCAGCCGACAAGCGCATGTTCGACGCGATCGGGTGGGACAGGTAGCCGGGGCGTTCTTTTGCGCCACCATGCTGACATCGACGGCAACTGCGAGGTCGCGGTGTGGGACCAGGTCGTGATCAACTGGGACTGAAGCGGCCCGCTCATTCCGAGTGCCAGCCGCGTGTCAGTTGCACGCGCAAATGGTCCGAAGCGTTTCGACCGGCCGCTTGATTCGCGCGCATCTGGAGACATCATCAATTTGGCGATTGACGATTGACGATTGACAATTTGCGATTGACGGGCGACGGGCAATGAGCGCGCGGGGCAGCAACCACTACCAGGACGATGACAACGCCAGCGGCTCCCCCATCTCGCGCCAGGATTCCTCCGCGGACAACACGCCGTCGAGCACGCCGAACAGCAAGGGGCGTCGAGCACAGCGCGCTGAAGTTTGCCCATCCTTCCATTCGATGACGTGCGCACTGAGGAAGCTACAGGCATTTGGCGGGAATCGCGCGCAGCCGCGGCATGAGCCGGCAGTCATGCCGGTAGATTGCGCCGTGCGTGGCGGGCGGGCTGCACCAACATTACAGGAGGACGCTCATGAGAAGTCTGGTCACCATCGCTTGCACGGCGGCTGCGCTTGCCGCAATCATGCTTATCGCCGGATGCGACTCGGACACGGTCAGTCGAACGGAGTCGCTCAACACGACGTTCGGGCCGGCCCCGCTTCCTACGACCTATCGCGTGGGACCGCCGACCAGCGTCGATCCCGGCCCGCGCGAGCACGTCATCATCGGCGCCGGCTGAGTATTGAGGTTGGTTTGCAGTCGCCTAGCGGTGCGATGACATCATTGCTGTTGCTGCATCCTGATAGAGGCTATGCAGCAGATCGCGCGGCAATGCGAAGCCGCGCAGGCGCGGAGCATCCATCTCGTTGTATCGCTCCGGCTCCACGAGTTTCAGATCAGGGTCGGCGATGGGCGACTCGCCTTCGTACGAGCGCTCCCACATCGTTCGCAGGGCCCAGTAGCGGCTGGCATAGAGGTCGAAGGCCTGGTCGGCGCTACCGGCCTTGGCGGCCATCGGTTGCTTGCTGTCGGCGTGCTGGAGGTGCTCATCGGTGGTGACGATGTCGGAGCCGAAGAGAATGCGGCCCTTGAAGCGCGTGAGGAACGCGAGGAGGTCCTCGCGCGAATGCTTGGAGAGTTCGCGGATCATCCACTTCGCGGCGCTGGTATCGAGGTGCAGGTTGGGATGGCGCTCGAGCATGCCGGAGAGGAACTCGAGGTCTTCGGGCCAGCCTCCCATGTGGGCGGCGACCCATGGCTGCGTGAAACGATCGAGCAGGCGCTCCAACGGCTCGTACTGCTGGCGCTTGGTGCCGAAGATCTTCGAATCGGCGTACGTGGTCTTGAACCAGGTGTCGGGATCGCCGACGTGGGTCATGAAGATCATGCCGAGGTCAGCGGCGAACTGCATGACCTCGACGCGGTCGGGGCCATCGAGCCGCATGATCGCGGGATCGATCTTCTTCTGCAGGGCGAACTCGATGCCGCGCGGCGCCGCCCAGAACTTGACGATGCGGCAGCCAAGCGCGTGAAACTTCTGGATGCGCTGCATGAAGCCCTGGTGGAATTCGAAGCGGCGATCCTCGCCCGCCCAGTTGGGCACGGCGATGAACTGGATGCGCTCGCCGAAGATCTCGCGCATGATCGGGACCTGCTCGAGTTGCGTCATCGAGTAGACGGTTTGGACGCCGTAGATGTCGGCGGCGCGCTTGAAGATGCGGGCCGCCTTCTCG
>DATKJG010000136.1:0-2299 GCA_035543215.1 Phycisphaerales bacterium
GTCGGCTCCTTGCTGTTGGCGCCAGCCTCACGGCGGGCAGCGTCCAGCACCGGCGGCTCAAACTCGACCGGATACTCCGGCCGCGGCTGCATCATGCTGTTGATCCACTCGATCGCCTCCTCCTTGAGCCGCGTGTTCGCCGGACTGAAGGCCGCCTTCCATCCATCCACGCGCGGGTGCGGCTTGCGGGCCAAGTCGCGCGGCAGGGCGTATTGGATGATCAGCGAATCCTCTGGCCGCTCGAAGTTGATGAGCGGCCAGTCCGGATCGAGTTTCAGCCTCTCCAGGATCAGCATGTTCGTGAAGCGGACGCGCTCGTCCTTGTAATCGCGCCGATGCAGAAAGAAGCTCCCTGCCGTCAATCCGCCGTGACAGGCGTTGGTGGCGCAGGTGTTGATCAGCCACGTGTCGTGCACACGCCGGCGGAAGAGATTGAGCGCGTACGGTTCGCTGTTGACCTGCACCTGGCCATAGAGATCGCGGGCCCGCAGTTCGAACATCAACCGGACGATCTGCAGCGGATCATCGGCCGCAGTGCGGAAAAGGGCGTTGCGTCCGGTCTGGTTGGCCGGGATCAGCGAGTTTGTGCCATACTTCTCGATGAGCGTGCGCACCGCATCGGGCGTGATCGTGACGCGCGGCGCATGATCGAAGTCAATCTCGTACACGCGGATGAGGTTCACATCCTCGGTCGAGATGATCTGATCCGGCAGCACATCAGCCAGCCGTACAGGGCCTGAATCAGTCTCCGGCCGCGGCGTTTCTGCGGCCTCCCCGTCGCCGGCGCCCTCGGCTTCCGGTGCGGGCGCAGGCTTCACCTTCAACGCCAGTTGCGCGTTGATGAGGTTCAGCAGGCTGCGCGCCTCGGGCATCTCAACTTTCTCAAGAAGCGCGAGCGTCTCATCCTTGGCCAGCTCGTAGCGCCGCTTCTCGAAGAGCCAGCGGCAAAGCGTCAGGTGGGCATCGTGATTCGTGGGATCGAGCGACTTCTTGTACTCGGCGTACAGCTCCTCGACGGTCGGCGCGAGTTCAACGTAGTCAACCGTTTCGCGCTTGAGATTGGCCCGGATGCCCTCGATCTCGACGATGACTTCATTGAAGCCATCGTCGATGATGATGCCGCGGCGGATCTGGCCGTCGATCATCCGAACGATGCCGGTCTGCTCGGGCTGGGGCTCGGTCAGCCGCACGATCTGCACCCGCGCCTTGGCGAAACTCTGTCGGTTGCCGTGCAGGTCACGGATGACGACGACTTCATCGTCCTCGAGTTCGAGGTAGCCCTTGACGTCGGTGTTGCGATTCACGCGAAGGACGACGCGCTGCGGCTTGCCGGTGATCGCTCCGGCCGGCTGCGAGCCGCTGCCTGGCCGGCTCGCAGGTGCTGAGGCTGGCGCGGTGGAGGGCGGAGCCGGATCCTGCAAGGCCAAAGCGGCGCTGCCGAACAGCAGGCTGACAACGGCGATCGAGATGGAAATGACAACCAGAATGCGCATCGTCGGCATTGTCGCGAATCCAGCCTCAGGAACAAGTGGCCGACTCTGATTCAACCCAAGCGCCCGCCAAGGGTTATGGGTCGCCACCGCCCAGCCGCCACACGTCGGTGCGCCGCATGCACCTGCTTCTTCGGTTCACCTACACTGGACGCCCCGGCGACAGCAGCCGTTCCCAAAGCGGAGATCCGTCCAGATGAAACTTGGCGTGATGTCGGCCCTCTTTTCAGGCATGAAACTCGACAAGGTCGTCGAATACTGTGCCGAGGTCGGCCTCGATGCCATCGAACTGCCCGTGGGCGGCTACCCGGGCAAGCCATTCTTCGAGCCCAACAAGGTCCTCGGTTCCGCCAAACTGCAGAACGACATCAAGTCTTTGCTGGCCGACCGCGAACTCGCCCTTTCCGGCCTGGCGGTGCACGGCAACCCCGTGCATCCGGACCGGAAGATCGCGCGCGAGTTTCACGACGCCTTCGTCACAGCCGTTCGTCTCGCGCCGAAACTCGGCACGGATGTCGTGATCACCTTTGCCGGCTGCCCGGGCGGCTCGCGGCGCGACACGACCCCCAACTGGGTCACGAGCGCCTGGCCCAACGACTTCCAAGACATCCTCAAGTATCAGTGGGACGATGTGCTTGTGCCCTACTGGGCGAAGTTGGCGAAGTTTGCACGCGACCGCGGTGTGAAGGTGGCATGGGAGGCCCATCCCGGCTTTGCGGTGTACAACCCCGACACAATCATTCGACTCAGCGAACGAGCAACGAAAGCGGCGGGCATCAAGCAATCATCCACGCCGTTGGGTGCGAATC
>DATKJG010000137.1:0-3693 GCA_035543215.1 Phycisphaerales bacterium
CCGCGCGCCGCGCTCATCAAGGCACTACCATCACTGCCTATGCAGATTCTCGTGCTCATTCGTCACGCCATCGCCGAGGATCGCGAGACCTGGCGTGGCAGCGACGATGCCAAGCGGCCGCTGACCGATGCCGGCCGCACGCAGGCGCAGCACATCGCCAAACTGGTGATGAAGAAGGTCGAGTCACTCGATCGCGGAGCCGCGATCGTGTCATTGCGCTCCTCGCCCGCAACACGCTGCGTCGACACGGTCACGCCGCTGTCGAAGAAGGCCGGCGTCGCGATCGACTTGGACAAGGGCCTGATGGAAGGAAGCGAGATCAAGCCGCCCTCGCCGCGCGAGGACGGCGTGCACATCCTCTGCGCTCACGGCGACAACATCCCCTGGCTGCTGGATGAACTGAAGATCGACTGGGATGATCGCTGCAAGAAGGGCTCGGTATGGGTCATCGAGCGCGACGGCCGCGGCCGCGTGACGCAGGCGAAGTATTCGGCCACGCTCAAGGACTGACGGACTGGCGCGGTGCGTTACGGCAAGGCCGGCGCACTGTAGAATTGTCGCACGCCCTTCGATTGACCCGCTCAACCAACTGGAGATGGAAGCCATGCCCGCGCTCAGAACGTGCTCCGCTCGCGTCCCCGCTGTGCTCGCTCTCATCGCCGCGTCGGCCCTGGCGCATCGCGCCGCCGCGCAGGCCGTGGGCGACTTCGACGGTGACGGCTTCGCCGATCTTGCCATCGGCGTGCCGGGCGAGTCGATCAATTCCGCCATCGACGCCGGCGCAGTGCAGGTGATTTACGGCTCAGCGTCAAAGCTGACAGCGACGGGCTCGCAGCAATGGCATCTCGATCGTTCCGGCGTTCCCGGCGAGGCGGAGACCGGCGATCAGCTCGGCCGCGCCATCGCCGCAGGCGACTTCAACGGCGACGGATTCGATGACCTCGCCATCGGGATGTCTGGCCGCGAGATCAGCAGCGATGAAGGCGCCGGCGCGGTGCTGGTGCTCTACGGCAGCGCCGCGGGAATCGCCGCCGCCAACGCCAGGATCTGGGATCAGGACACCAGCGGCATCGAGGATGGCGCACAGGCCAACGACGCCTTCGGCAACGCGCTGGCCTCCGGCGATTTCAATGGCGATGGCTTCGATGATCTGGCGGTCGGCGTGCCCGGCGAGGACTCCGACCTCGGCCTCGACGCCGGCGCGGTCTCCGTGCTGTATGGAACCGGTGCCGGCCTCGACGCGCCCGGCAATCAGTTCTTCCAGCAGGACACAGGCGGCATCAACGGCACGGCGGAAGGCGGCGACTCCTTCGGCGAAGCCCTCGCCACCGGCGACTTCAACAACGATGGCAACGACGACCTGGTCATTGCCGTCTCCAACGAGGATTTCAACGGCGAGGAAGGCGCGGGAATTGTCCACGTGCTGTTCGGCACCGTGGGCGGGCTGACTGCCGCCGGCGCGCAGACCTGGGATGAGGATCAGAACAACGTGCCCGAGAGCGCCGAGGACGACGACAACTTCGGCGCGGCGCTCGCTGCGGGCGACTTCGATAACGACGGCTTCGATGACCTGGCCATCGGCGTCGCCGAGGAATCGGTCGGGACCATCGCCAATGCCGGTGGCGTGCTCGTGCTGCGCGGCAGCGCGATAGGTCTGACCGTGAACGACGTCAAGTTCTTCACTCAGGACAAGGGCGAGGTGCGCGACGCCTGCCAGGCCGGCGATCATTTCGGCAACGCGCTGGCTGCCGCTGACTTCAATGGCGACGGTTTCGCCGACCTCGCCATCGGCGTGCCGCTTGAATCGATCGACGGCATATCGCAGTGCGGCGCCGTCAACCTGCTGCTGGGCTCGGCCAATGGCCTGCGCGATGACGGCAATCAGTTCTGGCACCAAAGCGCCGAGGGCATCATCGACAAGAACGAGCCGAAGGATCGTTTCGGCAGCACGCTGGCTGCGGGCGATTTCGATGGCGATGGCCGGGCCGACCTCGCTGTGGGCGTTCCCCATGAGGACATCGGCGCCCCCGACGCGGGCGCGATGAACGTGCTGTACGGCTCGGCGAACGGCGTGAAGAACGGGCCGGACCAGTTCTGGCATCAGGACGTCGCCGGCATCGCCGACACATCCAATGAAGACGACGGCTTCGGCGCGGCGAACATCGATTGATGAATGCCGGCCTGTCCGCGCGGCTCGATTCGCTACGATTCCGCGAATCGATCGCGCAGCCATGAGCCGTCACATCATCATCCTGGCGCTGCTGTGCGTGCTGCTGGGCGTGATCTGCACCATCGCGCTGGCGTGGACGTGTGCCGCGCTGGTGAATCCCGGCAGCGCGTACGCCGACTTCCAGCACGCCCCGCGAGCCGATGGCGGCAGCGATGTCGAGGTCAGGCAGCGCGCCTTCGGCCACAGCCGCATCAACTGCGCCCAGTGCGCGGAACTCAAACTGCATCCCGATACCGGCGCGATTCTCATCGCGCGCTGGAACTCCGGCGGGGCCGAATACAGCGAGACGCAGGCCGGCTGGCCCTTCCGCGCGCTGTCGTGCCGCAACAAAAGCGAGGTGACGCTCGTCACCGGCAATACGGGCATGCAGGTGCATCGCAGCGGGCCCGATCCAATTCAGGGCGGCTGGGAGTTGTCGTCGTTTGAAGGTGGTCCGTTCGGTGGCGCGTGGCGGGCCATCCCGCTGCGGCCGATGTGGAGCGGGTTGATCGCCGACATCGTGCTGTGGACCGGAGTGTGGTGTGGACTTTTCTCGGGCGTTGGTGCGATGCGCCGCCGCCATCGCCGCGCGCATGGCCGCTGCCCGGGTTGCGGTTACGACCTGCGCTCCAGCGGCGTGCCGCACGCACGCTGCCCGGAGTGCGGCGCGACGCATGTTCGGCGTTCGAGCCTCGATTGCTCATCGCCCAGCGGCGCGAACCTGCAGTAAGAGCGTGCATCGATTTGAGTCGTTCCCCATTTGCGACCGCAGGCCGCATATGGGGCGCGTGTCCGTAGGGTGTCGATGCCGGCTGCATTGAATGCAGCCTCTCGCCGGTGGATAAGTGCTTGTCCATCATCACCTTGCGGATGATCGGAAATTCAAAACGCGCAATTCCGTCGATTCCCCATTGCGGATGTGGCCGGGGCGCGGTCTGATGCTCAACGGATTCGCGCGCCGGCGCCGGCGTCACGAAGCGAATCCGGGATGGAGATGGACAGCGATTCGTGGCCTAAGAGGTCGCTCGTACACGATGCAACATGCGCTCGCGTTTGATAGCGCATGCTGCCGCGAAGAGTGATCCAGCCACATCGCGAGTTTGGGTGTCACAACCTGAAAGGAAGAAAATCATGATTCGTTTGACAGGGCTCGCGCCGAGAATCGTCTGCGGCGTGGCGGCAGGCCTCGCGCTCTCGTGCAGTTTCGGAGCGCAGGCATTCGGCGACAAGGAATCGGATTGGAACGCCTTGGTGGGCTTGGCTGCGCAGCTGGCGGAGATCAAGCCGCTGATTGGGCAGGATGCGGGCAAGGCGGCACTCTACAGCCAACTGCAGGAGGCCTACAACGAGATGCGAGCACGCTTTGGCGGCGCCGATCCCGAAAGCACGTACTTCGGCCGGCCCCAGCCCGCCGCGGGACAGACGGTGAGCCATCCTGCTGTTCGCGAGGAAGGCGGCATCGCCGGCGTCGAAGTCGCTCCTCC
>DATKJG010000138.1:0-8501 GCA_035543215.1 Phycisphaerales bacterium
ATGGTTCGCTGCCGCTCGGCCTGTTTCCAGAAGGCGATCGAGACGATCAGCGCCGCGAGGACCACCAGCAGCATGGCCGCCGCCGCCCCGGCCGCGACGCGATAGCGCGCCAACTGCTTGCCCATGACGTAGACGAGCGAATCGCGCCGCGCCTCGATCGCGTCGCCGGCGAGGTACCGGCGGAGATCACGGGCCAGGTCGCCCGCGCTCTGGTAGCGCCGCTCCGGTTCCTTCGCCAAGCACTTCAGCAGAATCGTCTCGAGTTCGCGATCGACTGCCCGCCCGATCGATGACGGCCGGGCCGGGCTGGTATCGACGATATGGCGAACGACCTCGCGCTGCGGCCCGGTGACCGGATAAGGGAATTGTCCCGTCAGGACCTGATAGAGGATCACGCCCAGCGAATAGACATCGGTGCGGATGTCGAGCGCATCGGGGCGTCCCTCGGCCTGCTCGGGGCTCGCCCACGGCAATGATCCAACGAACTGGCCTGTGATTGTCATCGGCTGAGCGAAGAGCGCATCGGCCGGGTCCTCGACCAGTTTGGCGAGGCCGAAGTCCAGCACGTGCGGCTCGCCGCTCTCGTCGACGAGGATGTTTCCCGGTTTCAAGTCGCGATGGATCACGCCGCGCAGGTGGGCCGCGTTGACGCCATCGCAGATCTTGGCGAACACCTCCAGCGTCTGTGCCAGCGGTGTTTGATCGAGTCGAACCCATTCATCGACCGGGCGGCCGATGACATAGTCCATGACCAGGAAGACATGGCCATGGTCGCGGCCGCAATCGTGAACCGTGACGATGTTCGGGTGATTGAGGCGGCTGAGGATCTCAATCTCGCGCTCGAACCGCGCCAAGCCGCCCGGGCCGGCGCCCGTCGGCATCTGCCGATTGAGCAGCTTGATCGCAACCTGGCGGTCCGTCGATTTCTGCGTCGCGAGATAGACGACTCCCTGCCCGCCGCGATGCAGTTCCCGCAGGAGCGTGTAGCCCGGCAGCGTCATCGTCGGAGGACTGCCGTCGATGAACGGCGCCGCCAGCTGGCCCGATGCAATCAGGCGCTCATGCCGCAAGCGAGCGGCTTCGATCTGCACTCGCGCCAGGTGAATGTGGGATGATCGCATGCCGCCGCCGCCCATCGCCGGCGCGCCGGCAGCGGACGACTGCGCATCATGCGTCGACCCGCTGGAGGCGTCATTCGACATGGTCACCTGTTCTCGTGGGGAGCCGCTTGTGTACGCGACAAACGGCCATCGGAATTCACACGGACATGCCGAACATGCCCGAGTCGGCGCTTAACAGTTGCCGCAGCCGGTCATGCGCCCGGGCCCGAAGCATGTGAATCGCACCGGTTGAGCGGTTCATCTGCTGGGCGACCTCGGCGATCGGCAGACCCTGCAGATCATAAAGGCGAACCACCTGCCCGTAGTCGTCCGGCAGGGCTTCCAGCGCCGCGTTCAGGCACGTCAATCGCTCCTGCCGCGTGGCATAGCGGCTGGGCGTGGTGGTCGTCACGCCCAGTTGCGAATAGAGGTCGAAGGTCGAATCGGCGCCGGCGGCCGGGACCGCGACGCGATTGGCAGGCTGCGGCCGCTTCTGCCTCTTCAAGCCGCGCAGCGCATCGCGCAGGTTGTTCTCCGCAATGCGCTGCAGCCAGGCGCGGAACGGCTGCGAGCGTTCCGGGTCGTATTTTCTGATCTCGAGAAACGCCTCGAGGTAGGTCACCTGCATCACGTCGGAAGGCTCGAGCACCGAGCGCCATTCGCGCCCGATCGACAGCGTTCGCTCCACGTCGGGTCCGTGCTCGCCGAGCAGCTCGGCCATGGCGCTGGCATCACCGGAAACCGCCGCACGAATTCGCGCATCAGCATCATTCACGCTCGGTTGCTCCGGGCGATTCCTCGCACAACGGGGCCATTTTAGCCGTGGCGCGTGAAAGCCGCGGGTCCGCCGTCGCGATGAGTACAGGACATCCATGCAGTGCCCTGCCGCCGCCGGCAGTTAGAAACCCATTCCACAGAGAACCCCCCGATGAGATCACCTGCCCGACAACTTGCTGCAGTGTTCGCCTGCCTGGCCGCGATGGCGGCTGCTCCAGCCGCAGTGGCGCAGAGCACGGCCTTCACCTACCAGGGCATGCTTCTACAGTCTGGAGCACCCCTCAACGGGACCGCCGACTTCGATTTCATGCTGTTCGGCACGCCCACGGGCGGCAACATCGTTTCGGGCTCGCAGTTCCGGCCCAATGTGTCCATCATCAACGGGGAATTCACGGTCTCGCTGAACTACGGGTCCTTCCCGTTCACCGGCGAGGGACGCTGGCTGGAGATCTGGATGCGCTACCCCGCGGGCTCGGGCGAGTACACCGTCTTGACGCCACGCCAGAAGATCACGCCGGTGCCGTACGCGCACAAGATCGTGGGAATGGACAGCCATTCACTCGATGCCGCCGACGGAGATCCTGTCAACGCCCTGGTCATCGACAACATCGGGTCCGTCGGCATCGGAGTGGGCTCGAATCCGACTGACAGGTTCATGGTTGTATCCGCGGACAACTCGTGGTTCCGCGTCGACAGCACGAACGGCGACGTGCACATGTACCCCGACTCCAACATCGCGCGGATCATCAACGACTCCTCTGGCGTTGAGGCGCGGACCGATCTCATCGTCGCGAACTGGCCTCAGGTCGCGATCAACGGCAGCGCCGTTGGCATCGGCACGGTCAGCCCACTGCGGCGCCTGCATGTCGTGGACAACAACCTCTGGACAGCCCGGTTCGAGAGCACCGCTAATACGTACACGGCCGTTGACTTCGTGAACCGTACGGCCAACTTTGCGACATGGACCTTTGGCGTGATGGGCAGCGCGCAGGGAACGAACGCCGGCGCCCTGTACATCATGCGTCCTGCTTCTGGCGCCACGGTGTACTTCGCCCCGAACAACTGGGTGGGCCTGAGCAGAGTCCCGGCTTTCCGGCTCGACCTGCCCAACATCGCCAACGGAGACGGTCGCGCACGCTCCAACCAATGGGTCACATTCTCGTCTGGTCGTTGGAAACAGAACGTGCAGCCCCTTGACGATGCCCTCGACAAGGTCATGCACATGCGCGGCGTGTCCTTCGACTGGAAGCCCGAGCACGGCGGCGCGCACGACATCGGGTTCGTCGCCGAGGAAGTCGGCAAGGTCGTGCCGGAACTGGTCACCTGGGAGGACGACGGCGAGCATGCCCAGGGCTTGGCGTATGACCGCGTCACGGCGCTGGCCGTCGAGGCCATCAAAGCCCAGCAACAGAAGATCGAAGCGTTGCGGACGGCAAATGCCGAACTGGTCGAGCAGATTGCACAGCTGAAGGGTTTGCTGGCGACCAAGGCGCGGCTCGAAGCAGCGCGCAAGTGATCGATGTCGACAACGGAAGGAGGTGCCTTTGCCTCAGAGCGGTAGGTCCGCGCGTGCCGTGTGTGTCGTGTTTGTGATTGTGCAACTCAGTTTCAATTTCACTCGAGTCTGTTAGAAGGAGAACGCAATGAGACGGTGCTTCCGAACGATGTCCGCGGCGGTGGTGTGTGTCGCGACGATGGCGCTGCCAACCTTTGGGCAGGTGGGCACGGGCTTCACGTACCAGGGTCGGCTTTCCGGACCGGTGGCGTACGCAACCGCCGACTTCCAGTTCCGCCTCTTCAGCGCCGCCGTGGGCGGCGCTCAGGTTGGTCAGACTGTGGAATCCACCAACGCCACCCTGGCGGCAGACGGAACCTTCATGGTTCCGCTGGACTTCGGCGCGAATGCCTTCACCGATCAGGGCCGCTACCTGGAGATCGCGCTGCGCGCACCGGCGGGCGCTGGCAACTACATCATTCTGACGCCGCGCAAGGCCCTGACCGCCACGCCTTATGCCCTCAAGGTGCCGGGCCTCACTGGTTACTCCCTCAGCGCGGCCGACGGCAGCCCGACCAACGCCTTGTACGTGGACAACGACGGAGAAGTCGGCATCGGGACCACCGACCCGCAGGGACCGCTCGACATCCGCTCCGGCAATGGCTCGTACGTGCGCGTTGACAGCGTCAACGGCGACTTGCACATGAACGGCGGCACGGACCAGGTCGCCGGAATCTACAACGACTCCATCAGCAGCACCCCGCGACTTGACTTTGTCGTGGGCGGCCAGGCTCAGATGGTCGTCAAGAACGGCGGGGTCGGAATCGGCACCACCTCACCCGCGTGGCGGCTTCACGTGGTGGACGACTTTCTCTGGACCGCGCGCTTCGAGAACAGTCACCCTGTCTCTGCGGCCGTGGAGTTCGTCAACACCAGCAGCGCCACAACCTGGGAACTTGGCGTTGCGGGTCCGCAGATACCGTTCGGCATCCAGCCCGGCTCCCTGTATTTCTATCACCCGGGCACGGGCGAAGACGTCGCCATGACCATCGCCCCTAACAACTGGGTCGGCTTCGGCGTCAGCAATCCGGCGTTCCGGCTCGAACTCCCCAACATCGCCAGCACTGACGGCCGGGCCCGGGCCAACCAGTGGGTGACGTACTCGTCGGCCCGCTGGAAGGAGAACGTCAAGCCGATCGAAGGCGCGCTCGACAAGGTGATGCAACTACGCGGCGTGTCGTTCGACTGGAAGCCCGAGCACGGTGGCAAGCACGACATCGGTTTCGTCGCCGAGGAAGTCGGGAAGGTCGTCCCGGAGATTGTCTCCTGGGAAGAGGACGGCAAGTGGGCCAAGGGTCTCGCGTATGACCGCATCACGGCGCTGACCGTGGAGGCGATCAAGGAACAGCAGAAGGAGATCGAGGATCTGCAGCAGACCCACGCCGATTTGCGTGAGCAGGTCGAGGCCCTGATGCGACAGGCAGTGGCGAGTACAAGGAACTGAATGCCAAGACCGTCGACGAGTTTGTCACGAACTTCCAAACCCCTGCGATTGCAGGGGTTTTTTCATGGGAGCGGGCTATTGGATGTTCGTTGACGAAGGTGCGGGCACGCTGCGCATTGGGCGCGGATTCCGCGCTTGCGTCGCAGCAGTCTTGTGATCGCCGCTCTCACACGCGAGAATCGCCGTACGCACACACAACGTGCGATTCAAGGACAGGTGAATCTTGGACGTTTCGCGTCACCAGCGCATCTCGGAGATCTTCGATTCGGCGCGCAGCCTGCCTACCGGGCAGCGCGAGGCGTACCTCCAACAGGCTTGCAGCGACGATGCCGAGATGCTCGACGAGGTGCGCTCGTTGCTCGAGCATCACGAGCGCACCGGCCAGGCCCTCGAGCAGCCGTTGGTGCAGACGCCGCCGGGCGCTGTCGGCCTCGGCGCGGCGGCCGGCGCGGGCGAGCGCGCCATCCCGCGCAGCATCGGCCGCTATCAGATCATCCGCATGATCGGCGAGGGCGGCATGGGCACGGTGTTCGAGGCCCAGCAGGAGAATCCGCGCCGCACCGTCGCGCTCAAGATCATTCACGCCGGCATCGCCTCCAGCGGCATGCTGCGGCGCTTTGAGCACGAGGCCCAGATCCTCGGCCGCCTGCAGCATCCGGGCATCGCGCAGATCTTTGAGGCCGGCACGTTCGAATCCGGCGCCGCCGGCTCGCGCCCGCAGCCGTTCTTCGCCATGGAACTGGTCAGCGGCGTGCCGCTGAACGAGTACGCGAGCGCGCACAACCTCGACGCACGCCAGCGCCTGGCCCTGATCGCCGCCATCGGCGACGCCGTGCAGCACGCGCACCAGAAGGGCGTGATCCATCGCGATCTCAAGCCAGGCAACATCCTCGTCAACGCCGCCGGCCAGCCCAAGATCCTCGATTTCGGCGTCGCCCGCGTCACCGACTCCGATGTACAGTTGACCACGCTGCAGACCGACGTGGGGCAACTTGTCGGCACGCTGCCGTACATGAGCCCGGAGCAGGCCGCGGGCGATGTCGAGGCCATCGATACGCGCAGCGATGTCTACGCCCTCGGCGTGCTCGCGTACGAACTGCTCTCCGGCCGCCTGCCCTACGACCTGCAGCGGCGGCTCATGCACGAAGCCGTGCGCGTCATCCGCGATGAAGAGCCCACGCGCCTCAGCGCCATCAATCGCACCTTCCGCGGCGACATCGAAACCATCGTCGGCAAGGCTTTGGAGAAGGACCGCACGCAGCGCTATCAGTCCGCCTCCGACCTCTCGGAAGACATCCGTCGCTACCTGCGCGATGAAGCGGTCATCGCGCGGCCGCCCAGCCGCATGTACCAGTTGCGCAAGTTCGCCAAGCGCAACAAGGCCGTGGTCGCGGGCGTGGCGGCGGTGTTCGTTGCGCTCGTGGCGGGCGTGATTGGCACGAGCCTCGCGCTCGCGCGCGCACTCGATGCCGAGCATACCGCCACCGTGCGCCTCGGGCTGATCACCGAGGAGAAAGTCCGCGTCGAGCGCGAGAAGGCCAAGGTCGATGCCGTCAACCGCTTTCAACTGGAGATGCTGCAATCGGTCGATCCGCGCATCGCCGCGTCCAATCGCGATGTGACCGTGCGCGAGACGCTGGATGAAGCGGCGAAGAAGGTGGATGAAGGCTCGCTCAAGGATCAGCCCGAACTCGAAGCCGCGGTGCGCTACACACTGGGTTCGACTTACTACGCGCTGGGCGCGTTCCCCGAAGCCATCCGCCATCTCCAGATTTCACTCGACCTGCGCCTCAAGGCCCTCGGGCCCGAACATCCCGACATCGCGGAGACCAAGTCGATGCTCGGCGAGACGTATCGCGAATCGGGCGATGTGCAGAGCGCCGAGCCGCTGCTGCGCGAAGCCCTGGCCCTGCGGCAGAGGATCAGCCCCGGCGACAGCACGCAGATGGCCGACTACCTCAACAACGTCGCGCTGATTGAGAAGGCCAAGCGCAACCTCGACGCCTGCGAGGACCTCAATCGCCAGGCCCTGGCCATGCGCCGGCGCGTGCTCGGCAACGAGCACTCCGACGTGATGCAGAGCCTGAGCAACCTCGCCATGGTGCTGATGGCCAAGCGCGGCGATCCCAAGGAAATCGACGCCCTGTTCCAGGAAGGCATCGACATCGGCCGCCGCCTGTACAAGGGCGATCACCTGTTCATCGCCAACATCCTGCAGAACCAGGCGGAGTTGCGCGAAGCCGTGGGCGATGTTCCCGGCGCGGTGGCGGCGATGCAGGAGGCCATGGAGATGCGCCGCGCCGTGCTGGGAGAGGAGCATGCCTGGACCGCGGAGGCGATGAACAACCTCGCTGCGATCCTCAAGCGCAAGGGCGATTACGACGCGGCCGAGCCGCTGTATCGCCGCTCGCTCGAAGTTCGCAGCAAGGTCTTTGGCGACGATGACGATGTCACTGGCCAGTCGTACAACAATCTCGCCAACCTTCTGCAGCAGACCGGCCGGGCGGCCGAGGCCGAGCCGCTGTCGCGCCGGGCTCTCGAAATCGCGCGTAAGAATCGCCCCGCCGATGATGGCCTCACCGCCATCTACATGACCAACCTTGGCAACGTGCTTGCCGCGCAGGAGAAGATGGAGGAGGCTGAGACGATGGCGCGCGGCGCCGTTGAAATGCGCCGCCGGCTGGGTGATGACAAGAGCGCGAACTTCAGCGCCGCGCTGCTCAACCTCGCGGCCATCGTGCGCGAACTGGGAGCCGATCGCCTGCCCGAGGTGGAATCGATGCAGCGTCAGGCTCTGGACCTGCTGCGCAGCAACCAGCCGCCCTCACCGCCGCAGATCGCCAATGCGCTCAACAACCTCTCCGTGACGCTGCGCGAGATCGGGGCCGAGCACCTTGATGAGGCCGAGTCGCTGGCGCGTGAAGCCGTCGACATCCGCCGCAAGGCTCTGGGCGAAGACAGCCCCGTGACCGCCATCGCGATGCACAACCTCGGCCTGACGCTCTACGAGCAGGGCAAACTCGATGAAGCGGAGGCGCTGTTGCGTTCGGCTCTGACGATCCGGCGCGAGAAACTGCCCGCTGGCCACGTCGATCTCGCGCCGACGATGTCCGCCCTGGGCAGCGTGCTGGTCAAGCAGGGCCGGCTCGATGAAGCCGAGCCGCTGCTGCGCGAAGGGCTCGACATCCGGCTCAACGGCCTGCCCGCGGGCTCGTGGCGGATCGCCGAGAGCAAGTACGCCCTCGGCGCGTGTCTGGCCGCTGCGAAGAAGGTGGATGAAGCCCAGCCGTTGCTGCAAGAGGCGTGCGAGGCCATGGCGAGCAGTCGCACCGTGACCGCGGCCCGCAAGCGCCAGGCGTTCGATACGCTGATCGAATTGCTGGAATCAGCCGGGCGCGGTGATGAGGCAGCGGCGTGGCGGCAGAGGCGCGACGCTGTGAAGTGAAACAGGGCGGACCGATTGGGGAATCGAGGTGCCTCGCCGAGCGTCAATAGATGTATGCGGTTGGGAAGGGTGAATTCCAAAGCGCCGCGCGGGTCCGTGTCGATAGGGAGCGAGCCTCCATGAGTGAGACGCATCCGCCGCCCCCTCCGGCCCAGCCGCCGGATTCGGCCAAACTCCTGC
>DATKJG010000139.1:0-3472 GCA_035543215.1 Phycisphaerales bacterium
TCAGATCGCGCGGCCCGTCCTCTGTGATCAGCACATCGGCCTCGTAATGCACCGCCAGCGAATTGTCCGCCGTGCGGATCGCCCACTTCCTGCCCACGGTCTTGATGTACTCGGTGCCCACCGCGATCATCGGCTCGACCGCCAGCAGCATGCCCGGCTTCATCTTGGTCCAGGCGTCGGGCCATTCGCCGCGCTGCCGCGGCGTGACGTTGGAAACAAACGGTGGGCCGTGCAGTTGCGTTCCATAGCCGTGACCGCCCAGGCCGCGGATGAGTTTGAATCCGCATTCGCGCTCGGCATGCTGCTCGACGGCCTTCGCCCAGTCCAGCAGCGGTCGACCAGGCTGCATCGCGGCAATCCCTCGCCGCAGACATTCGCGCCCGCACTGCATGAGTCGCATCGCCTGATCCGACGTGTGCTCGATCGCGTACGTCCACGCCGCGTCGCCCACCCATCCGTGGTGATACACGCCTATGTCCAGAGACAGCACATCTCCCGCCTCCAATAGACGGTTGAGCGTGTCGTGCTCGCCATGCACGATCACTTCGTTCACGCTCAGGCACGCATGGCTCTTGAATGGCGGATGCCCCTGCATGCTGTAGTTCAGGAACGCACTGCGGCAGTCGAGATCCTTCAGCGCTGCGGCGACGAACTGATCAACCTCCGCCAGCGTCTGCCCGGCGCGCAGGAACTCCACCAAGCGCTCGTGCGTGCGAACCACGCATTGAGCGGCTGCCAAGGCACTGTCAACATCGCGCGCGGCCGTTACGACCATCGCTCGATGATAGAGACGGCGAGACCGACAGACAAAGAGCCGTCTCCGTTCGATCGTCCCTCGTCACATCTCAGTTGCTCTCGCCGCCCTCACCCTCATCGGTCGATTCGCCGTCGGCTTCTTCCTCTTCGTCCCGTCCCACTGACCGCAGGTGCACGATCTCGCCGCCGAGAACCACAGCAAGCGGGCCGGGTCCGGCGATCTCGAAACCGATCTCGCGCTCATCGGTCGCGTCGATCAACTGGAAGTCCGCGCGCTTGCCGACGGCGATCGAGCCGATCGTTTCCTGCATTCCCAGCACGCACGCCGCGTTGAACGTTGCAGCCGTGATCGCTTCCGCCGGTGTGAGCCGCAACTTCCGGCACGCCAGGGCGATCGTGAACGCCATTGAAGGCGTCGGAGCCGAGCCGGGATTGCAGTTGGTCGCGATGGCCACCGCGCCTCCGACATCAATCAGCGCTCTCGCCGGAGCGTATCGCCCATCGAGATGGAATCCTGCGCATGGCAGGCACACGGCGATCGTCCGGCTGTGCGCCAGATGCTCCAGGTCCTTGGGCGTGATCGCCTCGAGGTGATCGACGCTGACGGCGCCGAACTCGACTGCCAGGCGCGTCATGCCCAGGCTGTTGAACTGGTCGGTGTGCACTCGGATCGGGCAGCCAAGTTCCTTGGCGTACTCGAACAGACGCCGACAATCGTCCAGCGACCATGCACCCTCCTCGCAGAATGCATCGCACGTGATGCCCGGGAACTCACTCGCCACCGCAGGCAGCGTTTCATCGATGATCTGTTCAACGGTCCTTGGATTGCCCGGATCGATCGCATGCGCGCCGAGAAACGTGCCGGTCACCGTCTGCATCGTCATGCGGCTGGCCTGGTGAATGGCTCGCAGCATCTTCAACTCATCATCGGTGTTCAGGCCGTAGCCTGATTTTACCTCGACGGTCCCCGTACCCAGCGCGGCCATGCCGCCAAGTCTTCGCAGAAGATTCGAAGCCAGTTCGTCCTCCGTCGCAGCCCGAACCGCGCCGACTGTGGACATGATTCCGCCGCCGCGTCTGAGGATCTCGAGATACGGCGCCCCCTGCAGGCTCATCTCGAACTCGTCGAACCTGTCACCCGCCCAGCACGCATGCGTGTGGCAATCGACAAACGCTGGCAGCAGCACATTGCCCGACGCATCGATAACCTGGCCTTCGTATGGGCCGGGATAGTCGCCCGCTTGCACCGCCGCGATGCGCCCGTTCTCGCAGCGAATCCAGCCGCGCTGGATGACGCCCAAATCGCGCATCGCCTTCTTTCGCCGCGGCTCAGGCCGTCCGAAGGAATCCAGCGTCAGAATCCGCGCGTTGATGATGGCGAGGGACATGATGCTGCGTGTGGGCGTGCGGCTGTGGCGGTACGATACACGCTCACGCCCGCTCGGGGGATCTCGCCGGTGTCCGACGAAGCCTCACCACACAGTCTGTTCGCGGAGATCACCCCGCGACAGGGAATGGGCACGCTCTTCATACGCCTGATCGGGCCATCCATCGGCGCGCGCGAAGCTCCGATCATCCAGGGCATGACCGGCCCGGCGATCGATGGCTTCGGCTCGATGTTGAGGAACGTCATCCTCGATCTCACCGCGATCACCTACATGAACTCGGCCGCATTGGGCATGCTCGTCGATTGCCGCACGCGGGCTGCGAAGATCAATAAGGCGAAGACCATCTTGCTCAACCCCAGCCCCGAGATTCTTTCGGTGCTGAAGATGGTGAAGTTCGATCGCATTTTCACGGTCGCAGCGAACGCGGATGAGTTGTCGAAGGCGATGGGGGCGCAATAGAACGCCTCCGGCAGGCCCCTGCACAACATCGATCACTTGTCACTGCTTCGTCGCGCGCCGCCACGCCTCGATATCGTCGCCTACCGCTTCGCGCAGCCAGTCCGGGGCGCCGACTCGGTGGAAGCGCGGTTCAATCTTCCCAGTTACTGATCACCATGAGCAGGTCATTGACATCCACGGAGCAGTCGCCTCCGGGAGGTGCAATGTCCGCCGGGCATGAAGGAGGACACGGCTCAGCGCACGGACCCCAGCCGGTGATCACCGCCAGCAGGTCGTTCACGTTCACCTCGCCGTCGAAGGTGATGTCCGCGACCGATGGCGGCGTCGTCCAGTCGTTGCCGAACTCGTCGGTCAGCGTGTATTGCGTGATGGGGTTGCCCTTGCTGTCGGTAGCGCCAATGACACCCATCCACGTGAAGGAGCTGCCGATGCCCTTCGCGTTGCCGGTGCATTCGCCGATTGCCGACACCGTGGCGTAGGCAAAGACATCCAGGATCAGTTGATTCTCCACGCCGTTGGGCAACTCGAGGTTCACGACGACTTCGCCGTTGGGAAAGGTGAAATCCGGCGACTCCGGATCATTGTCGATGAATCCGTACGATTCATGCGCGATGTAATTCGCGCCGGTTGGCCCGTAGTACAGGGTCAGGGTGCATCCCGCGAACCAACCGATCTGGCCGGTCGGCGAGCACGACTGGCCGCCGGTGATCAGACTGTCGATCTTGACCACGCCCTGAACCGTCACCATGGTGCCGGGCGGCACCTCCGTGGTGTTGAAGGTGACCCTGTCCATGGTTCTGACGTAGGCATTGGGATTCCCGCCGCCGTTCAAGTTGCCTGCCTTGTGGACGATGGCGGCGCCCTTCACT
>DATKJG010000140.1:0-3601 GCA_035543215.1 Phycisphaerales bacterium
GCCGATGGTCGTGCCCGGGTGGGAGGATTCGACGCTGGGCAACATCTACGCGGCCCACGTCATCGAACGCGATGTCAAGAACGTGCACACGGTGCGCACCGGCATCGAGTACATGACGACGCTCGCGGAGTGGTACACGAAGACGGCCAAACCGATTCGCGTCAACGCCAGCGGCAAGAAGGTGAAGGTCGGCTCGATCGGGTTCTTCCAGATCGGCGGCGGCATTCCCGGCGATTTTCCCATCTGCGTTGTGCCCATGCTGCACCAGGATTTGCAGCGCAAGGGCATTCCACTGTGGGGCTACTTCTGCCAGATCTCCGACGCCCCGACCAGTTACGGCGGCTACAGCGGCGCGACGCCCAACGAGAAGATCACCTGGGGCAAATTGGCGATCGACACGCCGAAGTTCATCGTTGAGAGCGATGCGACCATCGTCGCGCCGCTGATCTTCGCGTACGTGCTGGGGCAGTAGCCGATCATTCGCGGGGCTGTTGCGCAAGCCAATATTCGCGATTCCAAACGCGGCAGTGACTCGCGATCCTTCGCGCGATTGGTTGCCCTCTTGCTGGCGATGATGTCGTCGATGTGTGCAACCATGAAGCCCGCGACCTCTACGTGACGCTTCCAAGCGTCTTCGAAACGTTCGATACCGTCAGGCGCGAACACCAGATCGAGGTCGAACGGGCCGTTCTTGAGTTGCACGAAATCCTTGCCGCGCTCGATCTCCGCCTTCTGCGCATCGATGAGACGAAAGCCCAGATCGCCGAGCGCGGTGACGATCGCGCGGCCGTTTGCCGGCGTCGCCTGTACAAACACATCAGCATCCTGCGTGGTGTCGGGAAAGCCAAGAAGGATCGCGCCCGACTTCCCTATGAGGTATCGCACGCGGTGGCGATCAAATGCGTCGCGAATCTCCTCAGCCTGTCGATACTCAAACGCGGCCATACCCCAACCAATCGGGCAGATTCTCCTCGCACCATCGACGATAATCAGCGGTCGAATCCCATGAGCGGTACGGCGCGTCATCCATCACCGGTTTGTACGTCTTGATGAACGCGTACTTCCAACGCTGCTCAAGGGATCGCTTGGCAGCGGCGTCAAACTCCGCGAGCCACTCCGGCGGGATGGAGGCTGTGCGAGCGACCATGTCCGGATTCTATCGGCGATCGCATCACGATCGATTCGCAAACACCACGCTCAGGAAACGGTACACCAGTTTCGCCGCCAGAAAATCGCTGGCCCACAACTCCTTCTTCGGCAGCAGTTCCACCACATCGAAGCCGACGACATTGCGCTTGGCGACGAGTTTCTCCAGCAGCCGGTTCACTTCCTGCCACGAAAGGCCGCCAGGCTCGGGCGTGCCGGTGGCCGGACAATACGCTGGGTCGAATGCGTCGAGATCAATCGTGACGTACACGTTCTTGGACTGCTGGTCGACCACGCGATCCATCCATCCCTGATCCGGATTGCCCGCGATGGCATGCCCCCAGAACGTGCGGCGATTGTCCATCTTCTCGACCTCTTCGATGTCGATGGCGCGAATGCCCACCTGCGTGATCGGGCACAGTTCTCGCGCCCGGGCCATGACGCAGGCGTGATTGTACATCGAGCCGTGATACTCCTCGCGCGTGTCGCCGTGGGCATCGATCTGCAGGATCGAGAGATGCTCGAACTTCGCCGCCGCGGCGCGGAACGCGCCGATCGAGACGGAATGCTCGCCGCCGAGCAGCACTGGGAACTTGTCATCGTCCCACAACTTCGCCATCGACTTCTGCACCTTGTCAGCAAGTGTCTCCGGCGAGCCGGCGTGCTTGATCGCAGGCAGCGTGAAGATGCCGCGGCGATAGACCTCGCTGCGCGTGGCGACATCGAACAGTTCCATGTTCGCGCTGGCGTCGATCAGCGCAGCCGGCCCTTTGTCGGCGCCCTTCTGCCACGTGCTGGTCTTGTCGTAGGGCACCGGCAGCACAGAGATCTGCGCCGATTTTGGATCGCGAAACTCGGAGGGCAAGCCGCCGAAACCGGGAGGAGTCTTGGATGGTGACATGATCAGAAAAAGCCGCACCGCCCCCGCGCGCCTTGGCTCATTCCTCTTCCAGATACGTGTAGCCCTGCAGGCCGCCTTCGTAGGCCTTGGTCAGGCTCTGGCCGTCGGCGACGGTCAGTCGATTGTCTCGCACGGCTTTCTCGCACTCGCGTCGAATCTCCTGCCGCAGCCGCTCCGAGTCGTACTGCACGTAACTGAGCACCTCGCGCACGCTGTCACCTTCGACGATGTGGTCGATCCACCACTTGCCGTTTTCATCGAGGCGCACGAACACCACGTGCGTATCGCCGAAGAGGTTGTGCAGGTCGCCGAGCGTTTCCTGATACGCGCCCACGAGGAATGCGCCAAGGTAATACTGCTCGCCGGGGTTGAGTGCGTGCAGTTCGAGGGCCTTCTTGATGTCGCGCAGATCGACGAAACGATCGATCTTGCCGTCCGAATCGCACGTCACGTCGGCGATGATCGCGTGCCGCGTGGGCTTCTCGTTCAGGCGATGAATCGGCATCACCGGGAACAGTTGATTGATGGCCCAGATGTCGGGCAGGCTCTGGAAGATCGAGAGGTTGCCGAAGTACGTGTCGGCAAGCATCGTTTCCAGGTCCTGGAGTTCTTCTGGCACGTTGGTCATGTCGCGGCACTTGTCGCGGATCTTGACGCACGTGGCCCAGAAGATCTGCTCGACGACACTGCGGTCGCGCAGGCTGAGGTGCCCGAGGTTGAATGAACTCATCGCCTCATCGCGGGCCTGCAACGCATCGTGGTAGCACTCCAACACGCGGCGCTCGCTGACGTTGCGATACGCCTCCATCATGTCGAGGATCGGCCGCGGCGTTTCCTCCTCGCCGGGCTTGGGCTCGACGTGGGCATGCTTGTTGCCGTTGCCATTTCCGTTGCTGTTGCCGTTGCCGTTGGCGAATTCCTCGGGCACGGTGAAGCGATCAGACGAGTTCGCGCCTAGGACATCGAACACCAGCACGCTGTGGTGCGCGACCATGGCGCGGCCGGATTCGGTGATGATAATCGGGTGCGGAATCTCCGCCTCATCGCACACGCTGGCGATGCGATAGACGACGTTGCTGGCGTACTCGCTGAGCGCGTAGTTGGTGGAGAACTCGAAGTTGGTCTGGCTGCCGTCGTAGTCCACGCCCAGCCCGCCGCCGACATCAAGGTATTGCAGGCCCGCGCCAAGCTTGGCGAGTTCCACGTACACGCGCGCCAGTTCGTTCACGCCGGCGTTGACGTTGCGGATGTCGTGAATCTGGCTGCCAAGGTGGCAATGCAGAAGTTGGAAGCAATCCTGCATCTCGAACTTCTTCAGGAACGCCAGCACCTCAAGTGTCTCGGAGATGGACAGGCCGAACTTGGCCTTGATGCCCGTCGAGTGCCGCCAGCGACCTGCGCCGGTGGCGTTGAGGTTGACGCGCACGCCGATGCGCGGCCGCACGCCGTGGATCTTCGCGTGCTTGACGATGAGCCGCAATTCCTGGAGGTTTTCGATCACAGGAATGATCGTGCGCCCGAGTTTCGCCGCCATCGTGACAAACTCGATGTAGC
>DATKJG010000141.1:0-6398 GCA_035543215.1 Phycisphaerales bacterium
GTGCTGCCGCACCTCAAGAAGATCGCGTATTTCGGCCACTTCACGAACGTCAAAAGGCTCGCCGGCGAGGAAGAAGGCTATCCCACCATCATCATGTGCGATGAAGGCTGGTTCTGGATCATCCCTCTGGACCAAACGCGCACAAGCTTGGGGTTGGTGATGCACATGCACCTGGCGAAGCAGATCGAGTGCCCACCCGATCAGATGCTGCGCTGGGCCATTCCGCGATGCCCGCTGATGATGCAGCGCGCCGGCGAGGCGGTATATCCCGAAGGCAACTTCGTCACGGCCGACTTCAGTTACCGTTGCGCGCCGTACGCGGGGCCGGGCTATTTCATGGTGGGCGATGCGGCAACGTTCATGGACCCGATCTTCTCAACCGGTGTGTGCTTGGCCATGATGGGCGCGGTTCAGGCGGCCAACGCGATCGACGCCATTCTGCGCGGCAAGGCTAACGCCAGAAGGCTCCGCGCCGACTACATCAACTTCGTAGAGGGCGGTTCCTCGGTGTTCTTTAAATTGGTGGCGCTGTACTACAACCACCAGTTCCGCGAATTGTTCCTGCACGGCCAAGGCCCGGTGTCTGTTCACCGCGCGGTGATCGGCATCCTCGCCGGTCACGTGTTTCCCAAGCCCAGCTTTCCTCTGCGGTGGCGACTGCGGCTGTTCGAGGCGATCATCAAGTTGCACCGGTGGTATCCGCTGGTGCCGCGACGGGAGTCGTTCTCGCTACTGTCGGCTGCACCGGCAGCGGACGTGAATACCGCCTCGATCACCGAACCCAAGCCGGCGATGAATGCAGCGGAGCCGTTCGCCCATGCGGCGCGTCTTTGAACACCTTGCACGGCACGCACGCGAGCGGCCAAAGCAGGTCGCTATTGCGCAGGTCATTCCATGCACTCGTCGCGTGAGCTGGTCGTGGTCACAATTGCACACGGCTGTGCATGGCGTGGCCGATCAAGTGCGGAAGGCGATCGGGCCAGGGCAGGTTGTGCTGCTGAGTTCGCCCAATCGGCCGGAATTCATCGCCGCCTTTCTGGGCACGCTCGCCGCCGACGCCATCGTATTCCCGGTTCATCCAGCATTGACGGCGCCAGAACTGCATGACGCGGCGCGCCGTGCCAATGCCGGCGGAATCATCGCCGGCGCATCGACCCTCGCGTTGTTGAGCGAACCGGGCATGAAGTGGCTCGACATCGAGTCAATTGCGTCACTGAGCGAGGTCGACGCACCATCGCAAGCACCGCTCGATCGCGCCGGCCTGATGCTGCAATCCTCCGGCACGACCGGGCGGCCAAAGATCGTGTTGCGCAGCGCTCGGGCGCTGCACGCGGTGGCCGCGAGCATCTGTCAGGCGACGAATCTGAACCAGCGCGACACCGTGCTCGCGGCGATACCGCTCGGCCACTCCTACGGTGTTGAGCATGGGGTGCTGGCGCCAGTTCTGGCCGGAGCCGCCGTGCACGTGATGGACGGATTCGAGCCAAGCATCGCGGCTGAGCAACTTGGCGGCGGCGTGGTTACGGTGTTCCCCGGCGTGCCGCTGATGTGGCAGATGCTTGCCGAGCGAGCCCCTTGTTTGCACGCGTCGCGCGTGCGCGTTGGCTACTCCGCAGGCGGACCCCTGCCTCGTCATGTGTTCGACGCATGCTTGAACGGCATGCACATCCGTGTCGGGCAACTGTACGGCTCCACTGAGGCGGGATCAGTCACGTTCAACGATCCGCACGATTCGGCACATGATCCAGCGAGTGTCGGCCGTCCCATGGATGACGTGTCGATCCTCCTGGTCGATCCCGACGCTCTGGATACTCAGCACGCTCTCGCGCCCGGCATCGAGGGTCATGTCGCCATTCGTTCACCTTCAATGCTCGATCGTTACGTCGATGATCCGATGCCGGCGCACCATCATGGGTTTTTCCTAAGCGGCGATCTTGGCCGCATGGATGCACGCGGACATCTCACGATTACCGGTCGCGTCAAGTTGCAGATCGATGTCGCCGGAGGCTTCAAGGTCAATCCGCTCGAAGTGGAAGACCTGCTGGTGCAGCATCCGGCGGTGAAGGAGTGCGTCGTGGTGCCTCTGCCGATTACGGAAACCGCCAGCCGGCTGAAGGCGATCGTTGTGCTCAAGCGCGAAGCGCTGCGGGTCTCGACGGAAGACCTGCGGCAATTCGCGCGCGCTCGGCTGGCCGCTCACAAGGTCCCTCGACTGATCGAGGTGCGCGCGAGTCTGCCAAGGTCGCCTGGCGGCAAGGTATTGCGGGAGAAACTGCGGTGCGAATGATTCGCGCGTGCGTGCTCGTATCTGCCGCCGGTGTTGCCACGCTCGCCGTGCTCGGCGGCTGCACCTCGAAACTGCCGACCTATCAGTGGGAAACCGACGGCGAGGCGCTGGAAGTGATGCGCGAGCGCGCCAGGTCGGTCAAGAGCATCGAAGCCGCATGCGACATCACGTTGACCGATCCGCAGGGGCAGTCGGTTGTGCTCGACGGCGCGATGGCCGCGAGGAATCCGGGGTGGCTGCGCTTGCGCGCGTGGAAATTCAACAGCGCCGTCTTCGACCTCACCATGACGCCTGAGGGCCTGTGGCTGATGAGGCCGGACTCAGCGGACATCGACAGGCGCTTGCCCGCCGCCTTCAACGCCGGCCAGATCGCCGAAGCCTGGGCCTTGCTGAACGGCGAGGTCTTCGCAGATGACCTGGTGTGGCTGCGAGAGAAGGCCACCGGCCAATTGGAGCAGTTCGGCACGCCGACGGATCGCGCGACACCGTCCGATCGCGCGACACCGTCCGATCGCGGTTCCATCGTGTTGTCGGTTGATCGGTCGACGCTGACACTGCAGCGCGTGCTGATTCTCAATGATGACGCGAACACAGCGCGGGCGGAACTGCGCTTGAGCCGCTACCGGATGGTCGACGAGGTCCCCTGGCCGCATGATCTGGAATTGCGCAGCGACGATGGCGTGATCCGGCTGAGGCTGCGCGATGTGTCGCTGAACGCCGAGCCGGCCCCTTCCGCCTTCGTCCCGCCGCGCCGCGCCGTGAGACAGCCATGAGCGATCACGCTGCACGATCGCCCACGTGGCTTCGACGATTGCTCGCGCTGCCGGTCGATCACGCGAATGTCACGCTGGCATGCACGGCGATCGTCATCATCGCGAGCATCCTCCTGGTGCTCCGGTTGAAGCCGACCGGCTCGCTTGAGCCAATGATCGCCGCGAACAATCCGGCGGCCGTCGCGCTGTCGCGCATCTTCCGCGACTTCGGAAGCCTGGATGACCTGCTTCTGGTCGTCAGCATCGAGGACTCGGGCATTTCGGAAGCCGACGCCCGCCATCAACTGGTGACATTCGCAGAGCGGCTGGAGGCGGATATCCGGAACGACCCGGCCATCGGCGACGCAGTGCTGCGTGTGCGCTGGCGACTGGGCCCAGACTCGGCCGAGCAGCGATTCATACAGAAGCACGTAGTGCCCAACGGTTTGCTGTACCTCACGGATGTCCAGTTCGCCGGCGCGGTCGATCGCCTGACGCCGGAGGCGATGCGCGAGCAGTTGCGCCGCGACGAGGAGCTGATCGCTGCGCCGGGGCTTGCTGCCGATCGCCTCGCACAGACACTGCTTCAGGATCCGCTGCGGCTGCGCGAGTCTCTGCTCGCAGCTGTTGACCCTCGCGCACTGGGACTGCCTGCCGCCACCGCCGGGTCATTCGAAGACGACACCCCCGCGTTGTTCTCCGTCGATGGCCGCAGCCTGCTGATTCGACTCTCCGGCGCGAAGCCGGTGAGCGACCTCGACTTCACCAAGTCGTTCCTGGCCATGGTGCAGCGTGCCGTCGAGCACGCCAACACGCAGGGGCTGCTCATCGAATACACAGGCTCGTATGCCATCGCCGCCGCCAGCGAGAGGGCGATTCGTAGCGACATGATCTCCAGCGTGCTCAGCGCCGTCCTGCTGATGCAACTCCTGTTCCTGGCGCTGTACCGCCGACTGGCCAGTTTCGTGCTCGCATTCGGGCCGACCGCGATCGCGATTCTCGCGTCCTTCGGATTGTTCTCGGCACTGTCGCTGACGCTGACGCCGGCCACCGCGGTCGTCGGCGCAGTGTTGGCCGGGCTGGGAGACGACTTCAGCATTCATTTCCTGTCGCACTACGACCATCATCGCGAGGGCGGCCGGGGAGCGCGCGAGGCCGCCATCGAAGCCGCTGCCGAATTGGTCGCGCCCATGCTCGCGGCACTTCTCACCTCGCTGGTGGGACTACTGGCGATCTTGCAGTCATCGGTGCCGGCCTTGCACGATTTCGCATGGCTCAGCAGCATGGGACTGACCGGGTCGATGCTCGCGTCCCTCACGATTCTCCCGGCGCTGCTGGTCACACTTGAGCGGGTTGGCCGGGGACGGCGATGGATGCTGGCCGGACATCGCATGCGCCTCGATGGTCTGATCGGCGTTGTGTATCGCCGCCGCGCCTGGTCGATGGCCGCGATCGTCGTCGTATGGATTGCTGCAGCCGCGATCGTCGCCCAGCGCGCCTCTGCAACCGGCGCCATCATGCCGTTCGCGAGCGATCTTCGGATCATGCATCCGCAGCCCAATCCCGCGCTCGATCTGCAGGAACAGTTGTCGCGGCGCTTCGGCGGTTCCTCATCGAGCATGCTGCTGCACGTGCAGGCCGACACGCCGGATGATCTGCTTCGCGTCAACCATGCGATCTCGGCCGCGCTGCGTCAGCCGCCCGTCCGCGATGTGGGCGTCACAGGCGTGCTGAGCCTCGCGGCGCTTTTGCCCGATCCGACCACCTTGCCCGCGCGTTTGAGCGGCATAGAAGGGATCAACTCACAGCGCGTGCTTGCCGACTTCGACGCGGCGGTGGGGGAGAGCATCTTCGCTCCAGCCGCCTTCGCGGATTCTCGGAAGTTCCTCGCGGAGTTCCTGCATCCCGTTCCGCCGAGGATTGGTGACCTGCAATCTGAACCGGCGCTGGCGGCCATGCTTCTGCCGCGCGCGGCCGCCCAGTCTGGATCGCCCCCAGACGAGTCCATCGCACTTGTGTTCCTCGATCATCCGCAGCGCGATCTCGCCGAGCGCGACGCTGCCATCATCGCCATTCGGAACGCACTGGCGCCGATCAAAGGAGGTCGCGCGACGCTGACCGGCCTGGTCGTTCTGGGTCACGACACGCAGCAATCCATCCGCCGCGAGTTGTTCCTGATGGCCGGATTTGCCATCGCCGCCGTGATTACTCTGCTGCTTGTCTTCTATCGACGCCCGCTCGATGTCCTGCTGGTGCTGCTGCCGCTGGCGTTCGGCATCACGTGCGTCATGGCGTTCATGCATCTGACCGGCGACGGGCTCAATCCAATCAATCTCATCGGCATCCCGCTGCTGATCGGCACGGGGGAAGACTACGGCGTGTACGTGATCAGTCTCGCGCGCCAGGCGCGGGGAGCCGGCGAGAGTGTCGAGCAACTCCGCGAGCGGCTCGCCAGCAGCATTCACGCCCTCAGTGGCACGTGGATGACCACCTTGCTCGGCTTCGGCTCGCTCATGTTCACCAGCACGCCCGCCATCCAGTCGCTCGGGCGCATGACGACCGTTGGCGCGATTGCCTGCTTTGTGTGCACAACCTACGGCCTCGTGCCGCTGCTGCTGGTTCTGCATCAGCGCGCCGCGAAATTGGACGCAGCGCGAGCGAATTCGAGGATCGGTGAGCATGAAGGGGTCATGAACTGATGTACGGCTGCACGCTTCGACTCTGCTCGCTCGCGCTGCTCTGGTGCGGACTCGTCTGCCCGGGCTGCATGACGCCGCACGAGCGCCTGACATTCCGAGCAAAGCCGCTTCGCGCCGACAGCGCCGCGCGCTGGTTCGACGCAAACGGCAACGGCACTCCGGACTTCGCGCTGCAACTCGACGAAAGCGGTCGCCTGCGCAGCCTCGCGTACGATGACAACGAAGACGGCGAGCCCGACCGCGTCTACCCGTACGATCGCGCAAATCACGCGCGGCCGCATCTGATAGTCATGCTCGATTCCATTCCGTATCAGGCGGTGCGCCAGCGATTCGACGCCAGCGAGTGGCCGTGGTTCGATGCGCCCGCGAAGGTCATCCCGCCGTTCCCCACGATGAGCGGACTGATCTTCACCGCCATCACGCATGCGCCGCCCCTGCCGGGAATGATCAATCGCTACTACGATCGCGCGCGCGGCAAGACTGACAACCGCATCATCAGCCGGGCGCTCGGCGAAGAGAACCCCTGGCACGAGCGCCTGGACTATCGCGCCAAGTATTGGCAGAACGGGCTGGCGTTCCTCCAGCCGCGCCAGTGGTACTCGGCCGAACTCGTGCGCCTGAAGAAGGCCTTCGATGAAGCTCCCGATCGGACGTGCCTCG
>DATKJG010000142.1:0-6484 GCA_035543215.1 Phycisphaerales bacterium
ATGACTGTTCCGGGCATCATCATGACCCGGGCTGGCACGACACGGAGCGCCCATGGCGGAGAAACTGTCGCAGGAGTCTATCGACGCACGGCTGCCGGAGTTTCCGGAATGGTCGGTCAGCGGCGGAGCGCTGCAGCGCACCTTCAAGTTTGACAACTTCGTGGACGCCATGGCCTTTGTGAACAAGGTCGCCGAGCAGGCCGAGGAGGTGCAGCATCACCCGGATATCCTCGTGCGCTACAGCAAGGTGACCCTGACGCTCAGCACGCATGATGCCGGCGGGCTGACGCAGAAGGACTTCGACCTCGCGCGCGATGTCGATCGCCTGCTGGCGCCCTCGCGGTAGGCAGCGTCATTCGTCCTCCGGCAGCGGAGCGGGCGGCTCGATCGAATACGGCTCCTCGTAACGCAGGCGCCGCAGGATGTCGGCGAGGATCCTCAAGTCGTTGCCGGCGAGGGTGTGTGAGAGCGTGAACCCGCAGGGCACCCACCACGCCGCCATGCCGGGCGGGGCTGCATGTTCCTCGCCGATCACGCCGTCGTGCAGGCGAACGTAGGCGAACAGCGGGTATTCCGCATCGCCATTGCCCGGCGCGTCGAGTTCACTGAGGAACGGCGCGCCTGGCCGCATGTCCTTGATGCGATCGTCGAACGTGGGAAGCTGCGCGATGTCGGCCCCCTGGTGGGGAGCGGAGATCGTGAACAGCCGCGCAATGCGCAAGCGCCGGCCGTTGCGCGCACCGAAGTCGTTGGATGCGGCGTGCCTTGCGACAAGGCCCCCCATGGAGAACGCGACGACGTCGACCTCGATCGTGTTCAGCGGCTCATCGCTCGGATAGTGCTTCTCGAGCGTCTGAATCACTTTGCGCGCGCACTTGTCGAAGGTGCCGGTTTCGAAGAACGAGACATCGATGATGCACTGGCGATCGTGCACGCGGTCGCGAATCACATCGGCGATGTTCGAGGCGATCAATCCCGGATCATGGATTCCCCCGAGTACGAGCACCGGCCGCGCGAGCGACTTCGGCTCCTCTCGCATCTGCTCGAGCGCAGCCCGCGCCTCGGACCGCGTCAGAGAAAACGTCGGATTCAGAGGCCTTTCTGAGGAGCAGCCCTGCAGCAGCAGCAGTGCCAATGGCAGCAGCGTTGCGCGCCAATGCCGCCGAAATGTCACATGTCGATCGAGGCGCACCAGCAGAGCGTACAACATCACTCCGGCAGCGGCGAAGCCGGCTCGCGCGCGAAGGGCTCCTCATCGCGCAGGCGGCGGGCGATGTCGGCAAGAATGCGCTTGTCGCTGTACGCCGATGCGTGGCTGAAGACCTGCTTGGAGAGCCAGTGCGGCGTCTGGCCGGGCGGCGCTGCGTTGTGCTCGCCCACGACTTCATCGCCCAGGCGCGCGTAGGCGACGATCTCATAGGGCGGCGCCTCCGAGTTCAGGCGCTGCAGGAAGTCGGAGCCGCTGCGCATGTCGCTGACGCGCGAATCGGGCATGGGCACCCATGCGAGTTTCGCCCCGCGATGCGGACTGCTGACGGTGTACAGGCGATGAATGTGCAGCCGGCGGCCATATCTGGCGGCGTACATGTCGGACGCAGCGTAGCGCGCGACGAGACCGCCCATGGAAAAGCCGATCACATCGACCTCCGTCGTCTGGGCCGGATCATTGCTGGGCAGAGCCTTGTCAAGGGCCTCGATGGCCTTCGCCACCGCGCCGTCGAAGGAGAGCGTGTCGAGGAAACCCACGTGAACGATCCTGCCATGATCGGCTTCGCCGACGATCTCGCGCAGGCTGTGCTCAACCTGCGCGGCAGCAAGGCCGGGATCGTAGATGCCGCCGAGGACGAGAATGGGCCGCGCGAGCGGCTTGGGATTGTCGGCCATCGCGCTCCAGGCGACCTTGGCGTCGTCGCTGGTGAGCGGGAAGGAGGGATTCACCTGCTGCGAGCAGCCGGCAAGCAGGAGTGCGGATACGCCCAGCGCGATTCCAGGGATTCGCATGCACGCGCAGCCTTTGGCCGCCTCCGTGGTTGATCGAACATCGGTCATGAGGTCCGTCCCACCGTCACCTGCTCCACCTGGTGCTGCGCGATTTTCTCGAAACCCGAGCCGAGTTCGCCGATCGGGTCCGGCGGAATGATCTCGACCTTCTTTTCGCCGAGTTTCGCTTCGCCGCGCTTCACCTTGCTCTGGAACTCCCGGCATTCGTGCAGCAGGCGCTCGAGGATCTCCTCCTCGGGCACGTTGGCGACTTTCTCGCCCTGCACGTAGATGATGCCGCGACGGTCGCCGGCGAACACCGCCACATCCGCTCCTTCGGCTTCGCCCGGTCCGTTCACCACGCAGCCCATGACCGCGACCTTGATCGGCACCTCGATGTCGCGCGCCAGCTTCTTGCGCACCTCCTGCACCAGCGTGAACAGATCAACCTGGATGCGGCCGCACGTCGGGCATGCGATGAGTTCGGCCCCGATCCGCGGCCGCAGCTGCAGGCAGTACAGCATCTCCAATGCATCCTCGACTTCGTACACCGGATCGGAGGCGTACGAGATGCGCACCGTGTCGCCGATGCCGTTAGCCATCAACGTGCCGAGTGCGACGACCGAGCGAATGCAGCCGGTTTCCTTGGGCCCGGCATGCGTTACCCCCAGGTGCAGCGGGTAGTCGAAGCGCTTGGAGATCTCGGTGTAGATGTCGATCGTCAGCGCCGGGTCCATCGACTTGGCGCTGATGCAGATGTCGTGGAAGTCGCGCTCCGTGAAGATGTCGATGTACTCCTCCAGCTTCGCGATCATCAGCGCCAGAAGGTGACCGGAGCGATGGCCCGCGAAGTACTTGCCGAGTTCGGCCATGCGCTTCTGCTTGTCCTTGCGCTCGATGATCGAGCCTTCGTTGACGCCCACGCGAATGGGAATGCCGCGATCCTTGCAGGCGTCGATGACGGCGTTGACCTGCTCGCGATCGGAGATGTTGCCGGGGTTCAAGCGAATCTTGTGCACGCCCGCCTCGACGGCTTCGAGCGCTCGCTTATAGTGGAAATGCACGTCGGCCACGATCGGCACGCTGGTCTGGCTGATGATCTCCTTCAGCGCCTCGGTGTCCTTGCGCTCGGGCACGGCAACGCGCACGATGTCGGCCCCGGCGGCGGCGAGCTTGTTGACCTCCGCCACGCACGTGTCGATGTCGTACGTGTAGCCAGCGGTCATGGTCTGGACCGATACGGGGGCAGCATCGCCATGGGGGGGGGCGCCGCCGCCAATGCGGATGATGCCGGTGCGGGCGTCGCCCACTTGAATCTGGCGAGTCGGTCGTCGTGGGGTCATCAGGAGCGGATTGTAGGGAATCACGCTGGTTTGCGGCCGAAGACGATGCAGCGCCGGCTCAGGCGCGTCAGCGGCTCGCCATCCAGCCATCCGAACAGTTGCACTTCCTCGAATCCGGCGTCGCGGAACATGCGCACATAATCGCTGGGCAGATACATGCGCGTCGTGACGCGGCGGATGTCGCGACGGCCATCAGGGCGGATCAACGTCCAGTTGGAATCGAGCATTCCGGTCATGAAGTCGGGCGTGTTCTCGTAGAGGATGATCAGTCCATCCTGCCCCGGCGCTGTCGAGCGATCGAAGCGATTGGTGTGGAACTCCGCGAAGACCTTGGGCAGGTTCAGCGATTCCAGAACGAAGCGCCCGCCGGGCTTGAGCGAGTCCATCACGCGATGGAGCATGCGCACGTTCGCCGCGTCATCGGGCAGGTATCCGAAACTCGTGAACCAGTTCAGCGCCGCGTCGCACGACTGCGGGGCGACGAACTCGAAGGCATCGTCGCAATGGAAACTGCATTTGAGGTTCAGACGATCAGCCTCGCGCTGGGAAGCCGCCACGTATGACGCCGATTGATCGACGCCGATCACGTTCACGCCGCGCTGGGCCAGCGGCAGGCTGATGCGGCCAATGCCGCAGCATTGGTCGAAGACGGTCTGGCCCGGCTGCAATTCCAGCACTCGCCAGAGGAACTCCGTGACCTGCTGCAGTAGGTCATCGGGCGTGCCCGACAGGCCGTACGAGGCATAGTCATCGTCGAAGAACGACGACCACCAGTTGGCGCTGGCCGTCGGCTGATCGGGTGAAGTGCTCATGGCGCTCTGAATCGATGAAGTCCTCGCTGGTGAGGTCGTTCGTGCGTCACTAACATATCGGCACTAACATGTCGTGCTCAAGCCCGCCGTGTAGGGGGGCGCAAAGGAGCCTGTGTTCCATGGGACGGATGCGATCGGCTGATCGACGGCGTCAGTTGTTGCAGGTAGCGGCGGACATGTTCGCGCGCATGGGCTACCGCGGCACCACGACTGCGCAGCTGGCCCGGGCCGCGGGCATCACCGAACCCATCCTCTATCGCCACTTTGAGAACAAACTTGACCTCTTCATCACGCTCGTGGATGAAGTCGGCCGCGAAGTCATCAACGACTGGCAACAGCGTCTGGATGGCATCAAAGATCCCGCCAAGCGGCTGGAACTACTGCTGGCCGGCAACCCTTCGACGCACGAAAAGGGCAAGGGCGTGTATCGCGTCATCTTCCAGGCGATGACCGAAGTCGAGGCCGACCCGGAGATCGTCCGGGCCCTGCGCAAGCATCTGGCGAAACTGCACAAGTTCATCAAGGATGAACTTACCGCACTTCAGAAGGCCGGCTTCATGCGCCGCGATGAGCCGCCGGCCGATCTGGCGTGGCTGCTCATCAATGTCGCTGTCGGCTACGGAATGGTCAGCCCACTGGGCGTAGGCGGCGCGGGCGCGGGGCGCAAGATTGAGATGGAGCGCCTGCTCACCGATCTCGTCACTCAGAGCAAATGACGCCGAAGCGCCTGTTCGATCAGTCCAGGCGCTTGCGCACCACGGCCGCGCGGGCCTCGCGCAGCGCCTCGCCCTCGAGTTCGGCGGCTGTGTGCAGTTTCAGGTGCGCCGGCTGAATGAGCAGAAACAGTTCGTTGATGGCGTCGAGGTCGATGTTCTGCATACGCCCGGCGCACACGCCCAGGCGCACGCGGCTGAGCAGCTTCATCGCTTCCTCGTGGCCCAGCAGCCGGGCAGCCCGCAGCGTCGCCAGGGCCCGGAAGACCACGTCATCGACCTTGGTCGTGTCCTTGGTCGCGAGTTTCTTGCGGGCGCAGCGCTCGTACTCGACGATGCGCGGCACGATGTCCTCGACGAATTCGCGAAGAATCTCCTCCTCGCTGCGGCCGAGGGTGACCTGGTTGCTGATCTGGTAGAAGTCGCCGGCCGATTCGCTGCCCTCGCCGTGATAGCCCCGCACCGCGAGGTTGAGGTCCTTGGCCGCTTTGCGCACCTTCTCGATCTCGTTGGTCATCTTCAGGCCCGAGAGGTGCATCATCACGCTCAGGCGGATGCCCGTGCCGAGGTTCGTCGGGCAGGCGGTGAGGTATCCCCAGCGAGGCGAGAACGCATAATCGAGCCGTGCCTCGATGGCGTTGTCCACCGAGTTGACGCGCTGAAACAGTTCACCCAGCCGCGAGCCGCGCTCCAACGCCTGCACGCGCAGGTGATCCTCCTCGTTGACCATGACGCTGAGCGTCTCGTCGCCGCTGATGGCGACGGCCCGGCGATGCTCGGTCTCCGCCAAGTGCTTGGAGATCAGGTGCCGCTCGAACAGCAAACGTCGATCGCGCAGCGTGCTCTGATTCAGATCCACCCAGATCATGCCGGCGGCGATTGCCGGATCAAGCAGGACGCGCTTGGCCGCATCGAGCACCTGCTCGCACTGCTTGGGGTTGGCCCGACTGACGAAGGGATGAGCCGCGAAGTTGCGCGCCAAGCGCACGCGGCTGGAGATCACCACGTCTTCGTGCGGCGGAGGCTTGCCATCGGTTGAACGCGAATACACGCTCATGCGCCGTGTTCACCTGGAAAGCAGGTCATGCGCTCGGCTTTTCCGCCGACGCTCGCGGCATCGTCGCACCGGCGTCCTTCGGAGCATCGAGACTGGTCAATCGATCGCGCAACTGTGCGGCGCGCTCATACTGCTCGGCGGCAACGGCCTGATCGAGTTCGCGCGCCAAGCGCTGGATCAACAACTCGCGGTCCAGCGAAGCGCCGGAGCGCTCCGGCGCCTTGCCACAATGCTGGCTGCCGCCTCCCTGGGCCCGCTCGATCAGGTGCGACAACTCAGCCTCGAACGCGCTGTAGCACTGGGCGCAGCCGAGCCGGCCGATCTGCCGGAACTGGGCGAAGCTCAGGCCGCAGCCGGGGCAGGCCTTGATGACTGTTCGGGTTGCCGCGGTCTTGCTGGACTGCGAAATGACGAACTGCGTCAGCAACTGATTGATGGGCTGCTGGCCGGGCATGACAATGCCGGCCTCGCGTGCGTGCACCTCGCACAGGTGCACTTCCTTCTTCACGCCGTTGCGCACCGTGACCTCGTGCACGACCGCCGACTTGTTGCAGTGATCGCATTTCTGCATGGCTCTAT
>DATKJG010000143.1:0-2055 GCA_035543215.1 Phycisphaerales bacterium
CCTTGTTCTCGTGCGCCGCGTGCACGCAGGCGAGCGTGTCCATCCCCGGCCACGTCGGCAGACTTGCGCCGAATTCGCTCTGCAGTCTGTCGAAGACCACATCGCGCAGTTTGGGAGTCACGCCCATCGACCCGATGCCCTGCACATTGCTGTGGCCGCGCAACGGGAGCAGCCCGCGGCCGGGCGCGCCGAGCATGCCGCGCATGATCGCGAGGTTGGCGATGGCCTGCACGTTGCGCACGCCATGCTCATGGTGCGTGATGCCCATGGCCCAACAGAAGATCGTGTTCTTCGACTGCGCGTAGAGTCGCGCGCTGCGATCGATGATCTCTCGCGACACGCCGCTGCGGTGAACGATCGTCTCCCAATCGATGGCGCGCAGATGCGCTTCGACGGTCGGCCAGTTGTCGGCATGCGCTGAGAGAAAGGCGCGATCGACTGCGTGCGGCTGTCCGGCTTCGATCTCCAGCAGCGCCTTGGCGATGCCGCTGAGCAGCGCGATGTCGCCGCCGATATGCGGCTGCACGTACTCGTCCGCGATTGTCGAGCCGAACAACAGACTCGGTACATGACTGGGCACGCGAAAGCGCACCAGCCCCACTTCCTTGAGCGGATTGATGACGATGACCCTGCCAGCGCGGGCTCTCACATCGATCAGGGTGCGCATGAAACGCGGATGGTTGCTCGCGGGATTGGCGCCGATCAGGAAGATGAGATCGGCGTGTTCCAGATCATCGAGCGTTATCGTCGCCGTGCCCGAGCCGGTCACGCTGGCAAGCGCCACGCCGGAGGCCTGGTGACAGAAGTACGAGCAGTTGTTGACGTTGTTGGTGCCCCATAGCCGCGCGAAGACCTGCAGCAGGAAGCCTGCCTCGTTGGATGACCGGCCACTGAAGTAGAAGAATGCTTCGCGCGGATCGGTCTTCTTCAGTTTCTTTGCGATGCGTTCGATCGCCTCGTCCCACGAGATCTTTCGGTAGTGCGAATCGAGCGGGCCCGCACAGAGCGGCTGCGTGAGACGACCGGCCGCCTCGAGTTCGCGCGAGGAGAACGCTTTCAACTGCTCGAGGCTGAAATCGTCGAAGAAGTGCTCGTGAATCGCGCCCTGCAGGTCGGCAGCCATCGCCTGGACGCTTTTCTTGCACACCTCGGGAAAGCGGCCCTGCTCGTTGGTCATGCCGCCGAGTTGCCCGCCCATGCCCAGGGCGCATGTCTTACACGCGTTGCGCGAGCGCAGGGCCTTCCACATCTTCCGCAGGCCGACGCTGCGTGCCTTGCGAAACGTGTAGACGATCGCCGGCCATCCTCCGCCTGCTGAGCGCGCCTTGATGCGCTTCGACCTTGTCATGCGGAGATTGTATTGATTGGGTTCACCACGGCGATAATCACGCGAAGCCGCGCTGCTTGGCGTGGAGGTGCACGATCCAGCACCACGCGAGCATGGGCAGGCAGCCCAGGCGCAGGCCGAGGAACATTGTGGCGATGACCTCCACCACGCCGCCGCCGATGATCGCGATGAAGCGGGCCGATGCCGGGGCATCGCGCCATGGCACGGTGAACCAGCCGCTGATGCCGGCGCCCAGCAGAAACGCGAATCCAAGCACGCTCGGATCCTGCAGAAGTTGAACCGAATCGAGCAACTCCGCGACCGCCAGCACGACCGCCGCGATGATCAACGACTGCAGCACCAGCAAGGGCAGACGGCGGATGTCTTTCTGCCGCTGGGTGAAATCGGCCGCGAGTTGCGTGATGCTGGTGACCGTGCCGCATTCCGGGCAGCGCAGGAGCAGGGCCGGCGGCAGCGGTTCAAGACCGCGCAGACTCTGGCCGCACGACGGGCAGTTCAATTGAGGCTGGTCGAGTTCCTCGCTCACGCAGGGCGATGGTAGGTCACTCTCGGACTACGTCATCACCACCTGGCCGCTGCCCTTGACCATCTGCCCCAGCACCCACGCCTTCTCGCCGCTGCGGCGCAGCGTCTTGAGAATGGAGTCAGCGAACGATGGCCGGACGATGAGCACGTACCCGACGCCCATGTTGAAGACGTTGAACATT
>DATKJG010000144.1:0-4055 GCA_035543215.1 Phycisphaerales bacterium
CGTACTCGGGCTGGAACGTGGTGATCTACGTCGGTGGCGAGGTCAGCAATCCGGGCAAGGTGATTCCCCGCGCCCTGATTGCCGGGCTGTGCGCCATCACCGCGCTGTACGCGCTTCTGAACATCGCGTTCGTGCACGCGCTGGGGATGGACGGCCTGCGGGCCATCGGCGAGCAGGGCGGCGAAGCGGGCGCCAGGACCGCTGCGGTGTTCATCGGTCAGGGCGGCCAACTGGCCATGACGCTGCTGATGACCATCGCGCTGCTGACGGCGACCAACGGCAACGTCCTCACCGGAGCCCGCATCGCCTACGCGATGGGGCGCGAAGGCGCATTCTGGAAAGGCGCGGGGCAATTGTCGCGCCGCGACACGCCTGCAATCGCGCTGTGGGTGCAGGCGATCCTCACCATCGCCATGATCTTCACCGGCACGTTCAATCAACTGCTGCAGATCTGCAGCATCGCGATGATCATGAGCGGCTGCCTGAACGTGCTGGCGATGTTCACGCTTCGCTGGACACAGCCTGCTGCGCCGCGGCCTTATCGCGCGACGCTCTATCCCGTGCTGCCGGCGCTGTACGTCCTGGCGAATCTGCTGGCCATCGGAGTGATGGCCTGGGGCGCGATGTTCCCGGGTGAGGGCAAGCCGCGCGACTGGATGCCGCTGCTGGGCGTGGCCCTGTTTGTGGTCGTTTCGCTGGGCCACGCATCCTGGAGGATGCTGGCTGGCGACAGGCAGGCTGCCGCAACGTGACATCGCAGGCGCCGACGGGGATAATGGAAGGCGAAAGGTGATGACAACGGCGCGTCTCGGCATGGCATGCGCATCGATCAACTGATCAACCTCCTGGCCAATGTCACCCTGATCGAGATGATGGTGTCGGTCGGGCTTGGCGCGGCGATCGCCGACGTATCACGCGTGGCCGGCGATGGGCGGCTGATGCTGCGGGCGGCCATCGCGAACTACGTGTGCGTTCCTGGGATCTGCGTCGGGTTGCTGCTGGCATTCGCGCGAAGTGCGCCGGACCCGGCGGTCTTCCCGCTCATTGCGGCAGGTTTCCTCATTCCAGCGGTGTGTCCCGGTGCGCCGTACGGCCCGCCATTCACGGCCATCGCGCGCGGCAACGTCGCGACAGCCGTCGGGTTGATGGTGACGCTGGCGGCGTCGTCAGCGATCGCCGCGCCGTTGCTGCTGCGGGTATTGCTGCCGGTGGTCGCCGGCGATGCGCCGATTCGCATCGATGCGTTCAAGATGATCCTCGTTCTGTTCCTGACGCAGTTGTGCCCGCTGGCGCTCGGGCTGGGTCTGCGCGCGTGGAAGCCGCCGATGGCTGAGCGCCTCAAGCGCCCGGCCGGTCTGTGCAGCATGGTTCTCAATCTCGCACTGCTGACGCTGATCATTGTCGCGCAGTTCAGGATGCTGCTCGACATTCCATTGCGGGCGTACGCAGGCATGTTCGGGCTGGTATTCGCCAGCGCCGCGGTCGGATGGCTGCTCGGAGGCAGGGTGCGCGGCGAGCGCGTCGCCATGACCATGGCCACCGCGGTTCGCAACGTCGGGCTGGGCCTGGTCATTGCGACGACGAGTTTTCCCGGCACGCCGGCGATCGCAGCGACGACAGCCTTCGCGCTGTTCCAGACGATCGTGATGGCGGTCGTGGCGACGGCATGGGGGCGCATGGCGACGGGCGATCGCGGCGCACGTGTATGACGGTGGAGGCGTGCCATGGCAGACGTAGCGGCCGTGAGAATGTGGCGTCGCGCACGAGAGTCGGTTGCGGCTTAGCATGACCTCCTGCGCCCGGCCTGCGCAGGCTCAGCCGCAGCCCTCGTCGAATCGTCAATCGTCAATCCGCAATCGTCAATCCATCTCCCCATGTCCTTCGACATCACCGTCGTTCACGCCCGCCAGGTTCTCGATTCTCGCGGCAATCCCACACTGGAATGCGAGATCGGCCTTTCCGGAGGCGACTCGGGCCGCGCGCTCGTGCCCTCTGGCGCCTCCACCGGCGAGAACGAAGCCGTGGAACTGCGCGATGGCGACAAGAAGCACTGGCTGGGCAAGGGCGTGAGCAAGGCCGTAGCCAACGTCAACGTCAACATCGGGCCCAACATCATTGGTCTGGATGCGCGCGAGCAGGAGATGATCGATCGCCTGATGATCGATCTCGATCGCACACCCAACAAGGCGAACCTTGGCGCCAACGCAATTCTCGGTGTGAGCATGGCCGTGGCGCACGCCGCGGCCCAGGCCACGCAGCAGCCGCTGTATCGCTATCTCGGCGGAGTGGGGGGCCGCACGCTGCCGGTGCCCATGCTCAACATCCTCAACGGCGGCAAGCATGCCGACAACACCGTCGATTTCCAGGAGTTCATGATCCAGCCGTGGGGCTTCGACGATTTCGGCGAGGCTCTGCGCGCCGGCGTCGAGTGCTACCACTCGCTCAAGAAGGTGCTGCACGACAAGGGGCTCTCCACGGCTGTGGGCGATGAAGGCGGCTTTGCGCCGAATCTGAAATCCAACGAAGAAGCGCTGCAACTGATCGCCATGGCGGTGGAGAAGGCCGGCTACCGGCTCGGTGAGCAGATCTTCATCGCCCTTGATCCTGCCACAAGCGAACTTCACAATGAAGCCAAGGCCAAGGGCAAGGATGGCTACTGCTTCTTCAAGAGCGAGCCCGAGCACATCGCTTCGAACGATGAAATGATCGATCTCTGGGCCGGCTGGTGCGCGAAATACCCGATCCGTTCCATCGAAGACGGCCTGGCCGAAAGCGATTGGGCTGGCTGGGTGAAACTCACGAAGCGCCTCGGCGACCGCGTGCAACTGGTGGGCGATGACCTGTTCGTCACCAATCCCAGGTTCCTGCAGAAGGGCCTGGATGAGGGCGCGGCGAACGCGATCCTGGTCAAGGTCAACCAGATCGGCACGCTCAGTGAGACCTTCGATGCGGTGAATCTCGCGATGCGCAACGGCTACGGCGTGGTGATGAGCCATCGCTCGGGCGAGACCGAGGACGCGACCATTGCCGACATCGCCGTAGCGACCAACTGCGGCCAGATCAAGACCGGCGCCCCCTGCCGCAGCGATCGGAATGCGAAATACAACCAGTTGTTGCGCATTGCCGAGGATCTGGCCGAGAACGGCGTGTACGGCGGGGCGATGTGGAGCAAGTAGGTGTTGCAGCGCGGGATGAAACCACAGAGAGCACAGAGGACCCATGGGGCGATCGAAGCACCGGCAACCCCGCAGCCACGTGCGTGCCAACTCGCGGAGGGGCAGTTCAAGATTCGCCAGGCCGATGTAGGCGATGCCGCGGTCCTGGCCGCGCTGGCAACCCGAACGTTCACTGATTCGTTCGCGGCGTACAACAAGCCCGAGGATGTCGAGGCGTATCTGGCGAAGTCGTTCACGCCGGCGCAGATCGAGCGCGAACTGAGCGATCCGCGCAGCACGTTCTTCCTCGCCGAGGTCGGCTCGATGGCGGCGGGGTATGCGAAACTGCGCGATGGCGAGGTGCCCTCGTGCGTCAGCGGCTCGCGGCCGATCGAGATTCACCGCCTGTATGCACTGGAATCATGGCACGGTCGCGGCGTGGGGTCGGCGCTCATGAACGCATGCCTCGACCGCGCCCGGCGGTCCGGCTGCGACACCGTGTGGCTGGCGGTCTGGGATCGCAATCCCCGGGCCCGCAACTTCTACCGAAAGTGCGGCTTCGCCGACGTTGGCAGCAAGATCTTCCAGTTCGGCTCCGACGCCCAGATCGACGTGGTCATGCAGGTTCGGCTGTGACCGCTGGCGGATAATCGGCGGGCGTCTGGGATTGGCAAGGAAAACTCGCGCAAAGCGTTAGACTGGCGGGACTTGGCGCATCTGATCGATTCCGGACGCAACCTTCCGACCGGCCATGTGTCCAAGCAGATGCCGGGTTAGCCCTCCCTAGTATGTTCAGCGCTTTTTGAACATGCCGCGGGCGGCTTCCGAAGTAGTGGATGGAGAAGCGTACGTTCCGGGAACAGGTCCTTACACAGCACTCGAGCATGCATCACTCACGCC
>DATKJG010000145.1:0-4314 GCA_035543215.1 Phycisphaerales bacterium
CCGACATCGTCGCCGCCGACGGCGCCAAGGACGATGTCCCGAACAAGTGGGCGGCCCTGAGCGCGACGCGCGTCTGGCTGTGGCAGGGCCGCAGCTTCGAACTTACACCCAAGGCCGCGACGAGTCGCATCGACACCATGACCTGCGGCTGGGCCGAGATCGATGGCAAGGCGGTTGATGTATTGCCTGCAGCAGACGGCTCGCCGTCGAAGTTGACGCGCACGGTGCAGTTTGCGGTGCTCAAGACCGATCGCACGGCCGACACGCCGAAGATCGCGGAATGATCGGCAGGGCTAAGGCCCACGACTTACGATGTCGCTTCGGAGGTGGATCGATCATGAAGCGTCATGTCGCATCGCTGATGCTGGCGTTGTTCATTACGTCACTTGCGTGGGCTTGGGCGGCTGCCGGCCATCGCACGATCACCGTGCTGGCCCTGGGCCTGCTGCCACCGGAAGCGCCTGCGTGGCTGCGCGAACCTTCGATAATGGAACGGATCGCGTTCGAATCCAACGAGCCCGATCGCTGGCGCGGCGTCACCCAGCCGTCTCTCAATCATGCCAACAATCCGGACCATTATCTCGACATTGAGATGCTGGCCGAGCACGGCCTGACGCTGCGCACCATGCCGGCGATGCGATACGAGTTCATCGCAGCGATCACGAAGAAGCCCTCGGCTCCCACGACGCAGTCGGCGCGCGGCGTGCAGCGGTTCATCAGCGAGGACATCGGCACCTTGCCGTACGCGATCATGGAGCATCACGCGAAACTCGTTTCCAGTTTCAACACACTCCGGATCCTCGAAGGACTGAATGAACCGGCGCGTGCGGCGGAGACGGAAGCGGCCCGTTGGAATGTGATCCTCGAGATGGGCCAACTGAGTCATTTTGTCGGCGACGCGGGCCAGCCGCTGCACACCACCATTCATCATCACGGCTGGGTCGGCGAGAATCCCCATGCGTACACCACCGATCGAGGATTTCATGCCTACATCGATGTCGATGTGGTCGCGCTGCATGCGCTGAACGCCGAGGCGCTCAAGTCTTCGCTGAAGCCCCTGCCGGGGATCGCGCCGGGCGGTGTGTGGGAGGCCGCGATCGCGCTGATCGAGCGCAGTTTCGCGGCGATCGAGCCGCTCTATCAACTGCAACAATCGGGCGAACTGCAGAAGGACGCAGGTCGGAAACTCATCGCTGATCGCATGGCGGACTCAGCCCAGGTGCTGGCCGCGTTCTACTGGCTCGCGTGGCAACAGAGCGAGCCGACGCAGCAACAGATCGACACGTTCGTGAAGTTCGACGATTTCGGCGAGGAACAGGGCTGGGCGGTCCCCGCCACTCAACCGGGACCTTGAGCGACGCGCTCGATGCGAGGCTCGACACCCAGCAGGTTCCGCACGAAGAAATCCTGCCGCCTTCTGCGGCCGTACGGCGACTCGCCCGCGCCGTGGCCGGCGCCGGGAATCACCAGCAGATCGAAATCCTTGTCGGCACGGATCAGCGCGCCGGCCACCTGCATCGTCGAGGCCGGATCGACGTTCTGATCCATCTCGCCCACCACGAGCATGAGCTTGCCGGTGAGGCGCGGCGCGAGCGTCACGTTGGAGTTGGCTGCGTACTCCGGGCCCACCGGCCAGCCCATCCACTGCTCGTTCCACCACATCTTGTCCATGCGATTATCATGGCAGCCGCAGTCGGCGACGCCGGCCTTGTAGAACTCGCCATGCAGCAGCAGCGCGCCGAGCGCGTTCTGCCCCCCAGCTGAGCCGCCGTAGATCCCCACGCGCGAGAGGTCCATCTCTGGATGCTCCGCCGCCGCCGCCTTCATCCATGCGACGCGATCGGGCAATCCGGCGTCGGCCAGATTTTTCCAGCACACATCGTGAAACGCCTTCGAACGGTTGCTCGTACCCATGCCGTCGATGTGCACCATGATAAAGCCCAGTTCACCGATCTCCTGCGAGTTGTGATACGCACGGAAGTTCTTGGGAACGAATGAATCCTGCGGCCCGGCATAGATCGATTCGATGACCGGATACTTCTTCGACGAATCGAAGTTCGTCGGCCGGATGATGATGCCGTATATGTCGGTTGCGCCGTCGCGGCCTTTGGCGACGAAACGCTCGGGCGGCTTCCAACCGGTCGCGAGCAGAGCCGACCAATCAGCGCGCTCGAGTTCGGCGACCAGCGAGCCGTCATCGCTGCGGCGAAGCTCGGTCACGGGCGGCTGATCGACCCGCGACCACGTGTCGACGAACCAGCGCCGGTCAGGCGAGAAGTCCACGGTGTGCGTGCCGTCGCCTTCGGTGAGGATCGTCAGGCCGCTGCCGTCAAAGTTCACGCGGCAGTAGTGAATGTAATAAGGATCCTGCTCCGGCCGGATGCCTCCGGCCCGGAACCAGATCTGGCGCGCGGCGTCATCGACGCGATCGACATCGCGCACCACCCATTTGCCCTTCGTGATCTGGTTCTTCACCGCGCCGGTGTTGCCATCGTAAAGATAGAGATGGTTCCAGCCGTCGCGCTCCGACATCCAGATGAGTTCATCGGTGCCGGCCACGCGCTGAAGGTACTGCTTGCCGGAGTAATCGATGAAGGTCTTCGATGTTTCGTCGATGATCGCGCGTGCCGCGCCGGTGGTGGCATCGACCTCAATCAATCGAAGCGCCTGGTGGTCGCGCTGGTTGTACATGAAGGTGAAGGCGGATGAATCGCTCTTCCAGCGCACGCCTTCGAGGCTGTAGGGATTCGAGCACAGGGCGCGATCGGTGCCGATTTCCTTCTGAGTTGTGATGTCGAAGAGGCGCGGCCAGTATTGGGGCACGTTGTCGCCGGGCTTGAGGTAATCATAAGAATGCAGTTCCGGCTGCAGTTGATCGCGCGGCGAGGATTCGACGTAATACACCTTGCGCTCATCGCCCGGCGTGCCGCGCATGGCGATGAGTTTGCTCGAATCGGGCGACCAGAACACGCGGCCGTCGAAGCCTTCGGCAGCGGCGCCATCGGTTGACAGGGCGATCTCGTTGTTGCCGTCGGCATCCTGCAGATAGAGGTTGCGATCGCGCATCACGGCACGCCATTTGCGATCGGGTGATTGAGTAATGCGCGGCTGCGGCGGACGCTGCGGGGCCTCCCGCTGCGGCGCGCCGGCGGCCCGCTCCTGCGGCTGGCTGGTGGCGGTCGCTGATGACGATGCATCGATGACCACAGTCGAAGGCCGACGCTCGCCGCGCGCGGTGCGCAGATCGCGGCCTTCGCTGTCGGTCACCGCCCAGCGATGGCCAACATACGTGTGCTGCGTGCGCTCAGCCCCGGCCGCGATCTCGCCATACGGCCGTCGCTCGCCACCAGTGTCGATCCAATACAACAGAATCTTGTCGTTGGTCTGGTTTCTGAAGACGATTTCCGTGTCCTGCTGTGCCGCCGCGCCGCCTGTGCCGCCCCGGCCACCGCGGCGCGGCGCCTGCTCCGACTGGAACGCCGTCAACTGCTCCGCTGTTCCCGGAGTCAACGCGCCTGCGGCCGCATCCCAGATCCAGAGTTGATCATCGCGCCCGCGCAGTGTGAACTGGGCGCGCTCCGCTCCCTTTGTCCCGGACATCGAGAGCCGCTCGATGGGCAACTTCGCCCCATCGACGGGCGCGCCGGTTGCATCCTTCAACGCCGACGCCAGTCGATCAGCATCGAACAGCGGCGATCTCGTGCCCGTGTTCGCGTCGATCAGCACGAATTGCGCAGCGCCGCCCGTGTCATCCCGGCGATACCAGAATCGCTCCCCGCCATCCAGCCATTGCGGCTCGATGTTCGCTCGCAGCACCTTGCCCTGAGTCTGTCTGCGCAGCGCCGCGGCGCGCTCGTAGTCGGCCTTCGTGCCCTGGCTCAGGGCCGGCTGAACAATGAACACGCTGACCAGCAACGACGTCGTGATAAGGCGCTTCATGATGTCTGATCCTTCACGCAGTTGTGGTGAGCACTCGTGGTCATGCGCCGGCCCTGTTCTCGGGCTCGACGAGGCGATGATCCAGAGCCGCGCCGACGTAGTCGCGCATGTGCAGGTAGCGGCGCCAGCCGATGATGAACGTCGCCAGGGCCAGCAGCAGGAACACCACCCCGACGATCTCGATCCACAGCGAATCGAAGACCTTCAGGCATGTGCCGCCGATCACCAGCATGGTCAACGCCGTGCGGGTGTACGACAGCAGCGTGCGCTCGTTGGCCAGCACGGTGCGGTCGATGGCAAGGTAGTCGTTGAGCGAAAGCGTGTGACCGCGAAATCGAACGTAGGGGTTTTCCATCGCGATCACTGTATCGCGAA
>DATKJG010000146.1:0-4163 GCA_035543215.1 Phycisphaerales bacterium
GCAAGTACCAGGATCAAGGCGGCTTGACGCTGCCGCGTGTCGATTAAGTGAAGCGTTCGGTCGTGACTTCATAGTCAGGAGATCAAACATGCCACAAGGCAACAAGAACTCCGGGCAGCCCAAGCGGCCGAACCCGCCTGGATCAGGCCAGCGGCCGGGTCAGCCCCCGCAACCCCCGCCACCGGCCAAGCTGCAAGGCTTCGCCGAGGAGAAGCGCCGCGACGCGACCTGGACCAACAACGAGATCCAAACACTCAGGCAACTCGCCAGCGAGAACGCCCCGGTCAGCACGATGAGCAGCAAACTCCGCAAGTCCGAGGACGCCATCCGAGCCAAGGCCAAGGAACTCGAAATCAAGGTCACTTCATGGTGATGACGACGGAGCGCGGCTTGACGATGCAGTCACAGACAGCTGAGTTCACGAGAACGGACAGCACGGACGCTTGAGGCAGCCATGAAGATCACCCGACGATTCACGCAACCCGGCGCCGACGCCTACGCAAGCGTCGAGTGGGCGCAGCGCACCAGCCGCATTTCCAACGCCGACGGCTCGACCGTCTTCGAAATGAAAGACGCCGAGGTTCCCAAGCAGTGGAGCCAACTCGCCACCGACATCTGTGTGAGCAAGTACTTCCGCAAGGCGGGCGTGCCGCAGCCCGATGGCAAGACCGGCCCGGAGCGCTCCGTGCGCCAGGTCGTGCATCGCCTTGCGGGATGCTGGAAGCACTGGGGCCAGACGAATGGCTACTTCGACAGTGCCGATGACGCCCAGGCGTTCTATGACGAACTGGCGTACATGATGCTGCACCAGATGGCGGCGCCCAATTCGCCGCAGTGGTTCAACACGGGCCTGAACTGGGCCTACGGCATCAGCGGCCCGGCCCAGGGCCACTTCATCGCGCATCCCGAGACGGGCGAGGTCACGCTCGCATCCGACGCCTACACGCATCCCCAGCCGCACGCGTGCTTCATTCAGTCGGTGCGCGATGATCTGGTCGGCGCCGGCGGCATCATGGACCTGTGGACACGCGAGGCACGCCTGTTCAAGTATGGTTCGGGCACGGGCACGAACTTCTCGAATCTGCGCGGCGAAGGCGAGCCGCTTTCAGGTGGAGGCACGTCCTCGGGCTTGATGAGTTTCCTCAAGATCGGCGACAGGGCCGCGGGCGCGATCAAGTCCGGCGGCACGACGCGCCGGGCCGCGAAGATGGTCTGCCTCGACGCCGATCACCCCGACATCGAGCAGTTCGTGAACTGGAAAGTGCGCGAGGAACTGAAGGTCGCCGCGATGGTCGAGGGCCTCAAGCGCCTGGATGACGACCAGCAGTCGCTGGCGGCGTCGCTCGGCTTGAAACTCTCCTATGACTTCAATGGCGAGGCGTACTACACCGTTTCCGGCCAGAACTCCAACAACTCGGTGCGATTGACCGACGAGTTCTTTCGCGCCGTCGAGCGTGATAGCGAATGGACGCTCAAGCGACGCACCGATGGCTCGCCGCACAAGACCCTCAAAGCCCGCGATTTGTGGGACCAGATCTGCCGGGCCGCTTGGCGCTGCGCCGATCCGGGCCTGCAGTACGACACGACGATCAACGACTGGCACACATGCCCGAACTCCGGCCGCATCAACGCCAGCAACCCGTGCTCGGAGTACATGTTCCTCGACGACACGGCGTGCAACCTCGCGTCGATCAACCTGCTGCAGTTCTTCGACGCCGATCGCCGCGCGTTCGATCTTGAAGGCTACGAACACGCGATCAACATCTGGACGATCGTCCTCGAGATCAGCGTGCTGATGGCGTCGTTTCCCTCGGCCGAGGTCGCGCGACAGTCGTGGCGCTTCCGGACGCTTGGCCTGGGCTACGCGAACCTCGGTGCAATGCTCATGCAGGCGGGCATTCCCTACGACAGCGAGGACGCCCGCGCGATCTGCGGCGCGCTCACCGCGATCCTCACCGGCCGCTCGTACGCGATGAGCGCGGCGATGGCCGCTGAACTCAAGCCCTTCCCCGGCTATCGCGACAATCGCGAGGCGATGATGCGCGTGATTCGCAATCATCGCCGGGCAGCGTACGGCGTGCCTCGCGATTCCGACGCGTACGAGAGCCTGTCGATCAAGCCTGTGCCGATCGAGCACGACCGCTTCAAGGATGGCCACATCAGCATCGCCAACGCCGACGACATCCGCACTCGGGCCCTGCGCTGCTGGGATGAGGCGCTGGAACTGGGCGAACGCCACGGCTATCGCAACGCGCAGGTCACGGTCATCGCCCCGACCGGCACCATCGGCCTGCTGATGGATTGCGACACGACAGGCGTCGAACCGGATTTCGCTCTGGTGAAGTTCAAGAAACTGGCTGGTGGCGGCTACTTCAAGATCGCCAACGCGTCGCTGCGGCCGGCGCTCAAGTCGCTGGGCTACGACGCGCGGCAGATCGATGACATCCTCAGTCACGTGATGGGGACGCTGAGCGTCGATACTCCGCTGCCCGAGAGCATGAAGGGCATGGCGTCGAAGGCGGGCAAGTCCTTCCGCGAATTCCTCGCGAGCAAGGGGTACGCCTCGGCCGAACTGGTCGACGTCGATGCCTCGCTGCCGACGGTCTTCGAACTTGGATTCGCGTTCAGCGCGTGGTCGATGCCCGAGCACGTGCTCATGTCGCTGGGACTGGATCCCGAGAAGGCACGCAACGATGCGACGTTCAACGGCCTCAAGGCCCTCGGCCTCACCGCTCGGCAGATCGACGAGTTGAACCGCGTCATCTGCGGCACACAGACCATCGAGGGCGCTCCGCACATCAAGCCCGAGCATCTTGCGGTGTTCGATTGTGCCAATAAGTGCGGCGCCACCGGCCAGCGATTCATCGCACCGCAGGGTCACATCCGCATGATGGCCGCAGCCCAGCCGTTCGTCACCGGCGCCATCAGCAAGACCATCAACCTGCCCAACGAGGCCAGCGTCGAGGACATTGGCAGCGCGTACTGGCTGAGCTGGGAACTGGGCCTCAAGGCCAATGCCCTGTATCGCGACGGCTGCAAGTTGAGTCAGCCGCTCAACACCAAGGTCGAGAAGGATGACGAGGGCGAGGAAGACGAAGATGGCATCGAGGCCGCGCTGGGGGAAGTATCCAGCGAAGTTGCGGAACTGGCGTCTGTGATCTCGACATCATCGACGTCATCCGGATGCGAAGGCGCAAGCGTCGCGGCGGCATCGATGAACATGCCTGAGCCCGCGTACGTCGAACGGATCGTCGAGCGCATCATCGAGCGGCCGATGCGCCGGCGCCTGAACGACACCCGGCGCTCCATCACGCATCACTTCAACGTCGCCGGCCACGAGGGCTATCTCACCGTCGGCATGTACGACGATGGCTGCCCGGGCGAACTGTTCATCACGATGAGCAAGGAAGGCTCGACCATCGGCGGCCTGATGGATTCGCTGGGCACCGCGATTTCGGTCGCGCTGCAGTATGGCGTGCCCATCGAGAGCCTGGTGACCAAGTTCGCGCACCAGCGCTTCGAGCCGATGGGTATGACCACCAATCGCGACATTCCCTTCGCCAAGAGCCTGGTGGACTACATCTTCCGATGGATGGGAATGGAGTTCATCCCGGGCTATCGCGAAGCCAACGCACCGGCGCGTTCGCAGCCGGCAGGCCCCGCAGCCGGGGCTTCATACGCAGCGGCAGGATTCGCCGCTGCACCCACTTCCACCACTGTCAAGGAGGACACTGCATGGTCGGAGATAGAGCGGCGCGCCACGGGCGCGCCCAGCGATGGGCCAGGGGCGAGCAGGCTCAAGCCGGCTTCAAGACTGATCGAACCGGGACCGGCCCCTCGGACCGATGGCCCGGCGAGGACCGACGCGGTGGCGATGACTTCGATCCAAGCGGCGGCCCCTGTGCTCTCTTCGGCCGAGACGACGCTGGTCATCGAGACACAGTCATCGCGGATCATCGCGACCGAGTCGAGTTCGCTTGCCGTGAACCCGCTTGATCAGTCGAACGCAGCCCTCATGGGTGATGCGCCGGCGTGCGATGTGTGCGGCTCGATCACGGTGCGCAACGGCACGTGCTACAAGTGCATGAATTGCGGGCAATCGATGGGATGTGGTTGAGATTCACATGCAGGCAGACCGGCTGACGCCGGCCTGCCTGATTCGA
>DATKJG010000147.1:0-3895 GCA_035543215.1 Phycisphaerales bacterium
GCATGGAGCGGGGTGCGCATCGCCTTTGTGCGGCCGCGCGCCATGCAGGCCGGTGATCGGGATCCGCTGCCTGCGGGAACGTGGTTCGTCGATGTCCATGTCGATCTCGACTGGCCGGAAGCCGCCGTAACCTCGGATCTCAACGTGATGGCCGAGATTCGCGAAGATCAGAACGTGCATGCGTTCACGTTCGAGGGCATCGCGCTCCGACAGCCGAGTCTCGTGCTGCGACTGTCGATGCTGGACGCGCCGGAACTCTGGTGGCCTCGAGGATCCGGTCCCCAGCGACTCTACCCGCTGGATGTCTGGGTCAATCGATGCACTCAGCCGCCAGACGCCGAGACGCTCGACTCGCGATCAATGCGAATTGGCTTTCGGACGCCACGGGTCAATACCAACGAAGATGCAGACGGCTCGTCATTCTCGATCGAAGTCAACGGCAGGCCTATCTTCTGCCAGGGCGCGAACTGGATTCCCGAAGGGTTGTTCCCGGAGGATCAGTCGCCGCAGCGCCTTCGCCAGCGCGTGCAGCAGGCAGCCGACGCCAATTGCAACATGCTGCGGGTCTGGGGCGGCGGCACCTATGAACATGACGCCTTCTACAACGCGTGCGATGAACTGGGCATCATGGTCTGGCAGGATTTCATGTTTGCCTGTGCCACGTACCCGGAGGACGAGCCGTATCCGGCGCTGGTGGAGCGCGAAGCCCGAGAAGCCGTGACGCGCTTGGCGCATCATCCATCCATCGTGCTGTGGTGCGGCGGCAACGAGAACATCCTCGGCTACGAGAGTTGGGGCTGGAAACAGCGCATGCCGCGCGATCAGAAGTGGGGGGAGCGCTACTTTCTCGACATCCTGCCGCGTATGGTGCGTGAACTCGATCCGTCGCGGCCGTACTGGCCGGATTCGCCATACTCGGGTTCGCGCGAAATGCATCCCAACGATCCCGATCGCGGCGATCGGCACACCTGGGACGCGAAGGTCGAAGGCTATCGCGAAATCGTGCCCCGTTTCTGCAGCGAATTCGGCCACCAGTCGCCGCCATGCTGGGCGTCGATGAGAGAGGCGTGGGGCGAAGATCAACTGCGGCTCGATTCACGCGCGATGATCCATCGCCAGCGCGCCACCGGCGGCAACGATGTGTGGTACGGACCCAAGGTGATGGGTCCCCGATTCGCAGTGCCGCGCGACCTCGACCAGTGGCTATACCAGGCGCATCTGCTGCAGGCGAGGGCCATATCGATCGGCATCGAATGGATGCGAGCCAACCAGCCGCGCTGCATGGGCGCGCTGTTCTGGCAGTTCAACGACGCGTGGGCCGGCCATTCGTGGTCATGCATCGACTCGGCCGGGCGACGCAAGCCCCTGTGGTACGCGGTGAAGCGATCGTTCGCGCCGCGACTGCTGACGATTCAGCCGTTTGGTGGCGATCTGTGGCTATGCGTGATGAACGATCTCGTCGACACCTGGTCGGCGGATGTGCGCGTGCGGCGCATGCGAATGACCGGCGAAATCGTGCGCGAGAATGTCAGACGCGTGAGCGTCGATGCACGTGCCGCCGTTCGAGTGGCTCGCCTTGCAGAGGCAGTGGGATCGCCGACTGATCCGCGCGCCGAGTTCATCGTCGCGGAGTGTGTTGGCGAGGCCAATCGTGAACGCGCGCGGACGTTCTGGTTCTTCGATCACGATCGCGCGCTGGAGCTGCCGACGCCGCGACTCGAGGCCACATCCGCGCGAACGGACGGTGCGATTCAACTCACGCTTACAGCGCACACGCTGGTGCGCGATGCGGTGATCGCGGTCGATCGCGTCGATCCTGCGGCTGAGATCGACGACAATCTCATCACGCTGCTTTCCGGCGAATCACGCATCGTGCGCATCACGACGCACCGCGATGTGCCGGCAGCGATATGGACGAGTGCGCCGGTGTTCCGCTGCGCCAACGAGTTCAGTGGTGGGGATCGAGCGTGACAGCCACGTTCGAGAAGCGGCAACCGGCGTACTCCAGGGGCGTTTCCCATCGGCCGCGAGTCTCCACGTCGAATGCCCCTGCATGCAGATGTTGTGAGCGATCACCCCACCGCGCGCCGCTGGCTTGAACCTGTCCGCGCCGGCTGATTCTCGCGCGCCAGCCGTGGCCCGCTCAACTGCGTCGCTTCGTCCCCCAGTTCGCTGCGGCGGACGCTGATCTCGCGCGGCGCCTCGATGGCCAAGCGCACCTTCTGGCCCCGCACGCTCACAATGCGCAGTTCAATGTCGTCGCCGATGCAGATCGCTTCACCGGCTTTGCGGGTCAGAACCAACATGCTTCGCCTCCGTGCGGTCATCTAGTAGCGTCGCGCCAGCCAATCGTGACGCCGGCAGCGGGGCGTCGAGGATCAACCGCCGGCAAAGCAACAATACGCCCGATAACGCACGGGTGTTTCGATGGAAGCATGCAAAATCGTGCAGGAAACCAGCCTGATCGAGCAGGAAGCCTGCAGATTCCTGCATGCAAATCACCGCCGTTCGCCCCCGAATACCGGGTCCTGACCGTGTTATTGCGGTTGATCGCTGACGACGACGCCCTCGATCACCGTGCCGGTGCAATGCGTGGTGTATTCGAACGGGTCGCCGTCGAAGAGCGCGACATCGCCATCCTTGCCGACTTCGAGCGTGCCGACGCGATCAGCGATCTGCAGGATCGTGGCGGCATCGCGCGTGCTCGTCGCGAGCGCTTCTTCGAACGAGAGGCCATTCGCGGCCGCGATCGCCGCCTCGAACAGCACGACGCGCGTCTTGGGAACATAACTCTCATACCCCGATTGAATCGCGACCGGTACTCCCGCCGCGTGCAGTTTTGAGGCAGTCTCGAAACTCTGGTTGTCGGCGTCGCCCACCGCCCGCTGCATGCTGGGATGAACGATCACCGGCACGTTCGCGGCCTTGATCGCATCGATCATCAGGTATGCCTCGGCCGCCGAATCCAGCACGATGCGGATCTGGAATTCATTGGCGAGCCGCAACGCCGAGTCGATGTCCTGGGCGCGGTTGGCCGTGACCAGCAACGGCAGGTCACGCTTCAACACTTTGGTGAGCATCTCGAGTTTGAGGTCGCGATCGGGCCGCTTGGTGACGTCGGGATTCGTCTGCTTCTGCAAGTATTCCTCGGCCTTGATCAGTTCAGCCCGCAGCATGGCCACGGCCTTGCCGCGCGTGCCGGGTGAGGACTTGTCGCTGTGATGGGCGGCTTCGGTGAGCGTGACGGCGACCATGGCCTGCGGGTTGAGAGCCGCCTGCTCGATGGTCGTGCCGCGTGTCTTGACGATGCACGTCTGGCCGGAAATGAGTTCGCCGGGCGCGTGGCCTGTGTGCACGGTCGTGATGCCGAAGCCGCGCAGGTATTCGACGAGTTTGTCGTTGGGGTTGTAGGCGTCGATGGCGCGTAGTTCCGGCTGCACGGGCGCGTTGTGATCGAGTTGATCCTGATCGTGCGGCGAGTTGTACAGCCCGCTGACGCCGACCGTGCCATGGGCGTCGATCAGACCGGGCGTGACCACATTCGCCTCGCGCACGGCGAAGCCATCGGGAATCGGCGTGGCGGCGGCGCTGCCGACTGCCGCGATCTTGCCGTCGCGAATGATGATGACGCCGTGTTGAATTGCTTCGCCATTCATCGTGTGGATGGTCTTGCCCTTGATGGCGATATTCTGCGCCAGCGCGACTGACGGAAGCGCGAAGAGGCAAGCGATGGCCGGCGCGATGCGTGCGAAGGAGCGAAGGGTGATTGGTTTGTGCATGGTCAGTTGCCTCCCGTCTGCACGGCGTGCTCGTGATCGAAGCAGCAGAAATAGGGGGATTGATCGTGACCGGCGCCGAAGCCGCCCGTGGCGTACAGGCGATCCTTCTCGTCGCC
>DATKJG010000148.1:0-2581 GCA_035543215.1 Phycisphaerales bacterium
CCGGAGTTCATCCGCGCCTTCGAGACCATGGCGAATCTTGCGACCAAAGCGGGAGTCGAGGCGGAGGTGGCCGGGCGACTTCGCATTCACACACCGCTGATCGACCTGACCAAGGCGCAGATCATCCGTCGCGGCATGGAACTTGGCGTCGATTTCGGTCTCACGCGCAGTTGCTACGACCCCGATCCGAAATCAGGAAAGCCGTGCGGCCATTGCGATTCGTGCCTGCTGCGCGCCGCGGGATTTCGCGAGGCGGGGATCATCGATCCGGCCTTGCGCCCTGCGGCACGGCACGCCGGCGGGCCGCGCACGCCGTGACGGCGCGCGGGCTACACTCGCCATTCCATGGCCAGCGGCTCGAATGCCATCCGTGATGCGGCCGCGCACTTTCAGCGAGGCGAATTCGAACGCGCCGCGAGCCTGTATCGCCTGGCGATCAAACGCCAGCCTGAGCGGGCCGCGTTGCACTACAACCTGGGCAGCGCGCTGCTGATGAGCGGCCAGCATGTTTCGGCCGCGGATGCGTATCGGCGTGCGATCGAACTCGAACCGGACAACGTGAAATTTCGACGGAACTGCTCCGCAATTCTGCGGCGGCTGGGACGCGATGAGGAATCGCTGGCGCTCTGGCATGAAGCGATCAGGCGACAGCCCGCGTCCGTTGAGGCGCGCCTGGAACTGGCCCGGTCGCTGCTGACGCTGCGGCGCGTGGAACAGGCTGTGCAGGCGTTTCGCGATGCGGCCTCCATCGACCCCGGCAATGCCATGGCGCTGACCGAATGCGCCCGCGTGCTGGTGCGTGTGGGCAAGCGTGACGAAGCCAAAGCCGCGGCTGAGCAGGTGCGTGCGACTGCGACCGCGCCGGGTGACGCGGATGTGGTCGTGGCCCGGCTGGCGGCGCGCGATGGCCACACTGGCGAGGCACAGGCACTGCTCGAGCGCGTCATGAGTCAGGCCGTGGATGAGGCAGCACGCGGCCGGGCATCGCTGGAACTCGCGTCGCTGCTGGAGAAGCAGGGCTATTACGAGCGTGCTTTTGCCGTCGTTGAGCAGGGACAGGCGGCCCTGTTCTCGAGGCTCTCGCCCTCTGAGCAGGACTTGGCGCCGGCCGAGACGATCACGCACCTGTGCCGAAGCGGCATCAGTGCCGACGTGGTATCGCGATGGAAGCCGCCGGCAGCGGATGGGCGGCGCGACCCGGCGTTCATTGTCGGCTTCCCGCGCTCGGGCACGACGCTGCTGGAGCAGATGCTCTCGGCCCATCCGAATCTCATCGTGACCGATGAGTTGCCGCTCGTGCAGCGCGTCAAGGACGCGACCATCGATCGACTGAAACTGCGGCAGCCCTATCCGGCGTCGCTGAGCGTGCTGAGCGAACGCCAACTAGCGATTCTTCGTGACACGTATTTCGAAAGCGCCGGCCGGACGATCGGCGAGGCGGCCCTGCAAAGGCGGATTGTCGACAAGTCGCCGCTCAACACCACCGACCTGTGCACGGTGCGGCGGATCTTTCCAGATGCACGCGTGATCGTAGCCCTGCGCGACCCGCGCGACGCCGTGCTCAGCGCGTTCTTCCAATCCTTCGCCCGAGGCACGCCGCACTTCTACGGCTTCGAATCGACCGCGCGGCTGTACGCCATGATCATGGACCTCTGGCTGCACTATCGCGAGGTCCTGGGACTGAAGTGGATCGAAGTGCGTTATGAGGATGTGGTGGCGCAGCCGGAAGCCAAGGCGCGGGCGATGGTTGAGTTCATCGGCGAGCCATGGAACGACGCGGTGCTGCGCTATCACGCGCCAGAGCATCGCCGATACGTGACCACGCCGAGTTTCGAGGATGTGGCCAAGCCTGTGTACGCCACGTCGCTGAAGCGATGGGAGCGGTATCGGCCGCAGTTCGAGCGCGTGCGCGAGGTTCTGGAACCGTTCGTGCGCGAGTTTGGTTACGGTTCGTGGTGATTACACGTCGAGGTTCTTGACCTCAAGCGCGTGATCCTCGATGTACTGCCGGCGCGGCTCGACTTCCTCGCCCATCAACTTCACGAACAGGTCGTCGGCATCCGAGGCGGTGTCGTGCGTCACGCGCAGCAGCACGCGCTTGGCCGGGTCCATGGTGGTCTCCCACAACTGCTCGGCGTTCATCTCGCCCAGGCCCTTGAAGCGCTTGACCTCGATGCCGCGGCGGCCAACGTCGTGCAGGTGCCACACGATCGACGGAATGTTCGCGACCTCCACGACATCCACTTGGCCGTTGTCAGCCTTTACCGCCCAGGCGAAGCGTGTCGGCAGTTTCTCGCCCGTGACTGATTCCTGCTGCGTGAGTGCGTAAGTGGCGATGTCGATGCCCGCCTCCGCCAGCCGCTCGAGGATCTTGTTCAACTCGCGATTCTCGTGCAGTTCGCGCAGCGTGGCCAGCCGGCGCCGATCGCCGTTGGTCGCCTCGCCTGATTGCAGGTCATCGAGGATCAACGTGTGTTTGGTGATGTACGTGCCAGCGTCATCCTCCGACCAGAAATGCTGCTCGCCGTCGGCCCAGACCAGCCGATGCGTCGGCAAGCGCTTCTGCCCGGTGGGATCGTTG
>DATKJG010000149.1:0-2071 GCA_035543215.1 Phycisphaerales bacterium
GCGAGGTGGTCGCGCCGTTGGCCGCGGCGATCCCTGCGATCGTCTCCAGCAGCAGGTCGCATTCGACCGGCGGCCCGTCGACCTCGACGATCAGCAGCGCCTCGACGTCGAGCGGGTAGCCGGCGTGGACGAATTCTTCGGTGGCGTGGATCGCCGGCCTGTCCATCATCTCCATGCCGCCAGGGATGATGCCGGCGCCGATGATGCGCGAGACGCATTCGCCGGCGTCCTCGGCGCTGGGAAATCCGACCAGCACCGCGCGAGCGGTTTCCGGCTTCTTCAGGAGCCGCACCGTCACCTCGGTGACGACGCCCAGCAACCCCTCCGAGCCGGTGATGATGCCGATCAGGTCGTAGCCGCCGGCGTCGAGATGCTTGCCGCCGAGGCGGAGTACCTCGCCGGTCATCAGCACCATCTCGAGGCCGAGGATGTTGTTGGTGGTCATGCCGTATTTCAGGCAATGCACGCCACCGGAATTCTCCGCGACGTTGCCGCCGATGGTGCAGGCGATCTGCGACGACGGATCGGGGGCGTAATAGAAGCCTTCGCCCTGCACCGCCGTGCTGATGGCGAGATTGGTGACGCCGGGCTCGACCACGGCGACGCGGTTGGCGAAATCGATGTCGCGGATGCGGTTGAACTTGCCCATGCCGAGCAGCACGCCATCGACCAGCGGCAAGGCTCCGCCGGACAGCGAGGTGCCTGCCCCGCGCGGTACCACGCGAATGCCGTTGTCGTGGCAATAGCGCAGCACGCTCGCAACTTGGTCGGTGGTCTCGGGCAGCACCACGACCATCGGCAATTGCTTGTAGGCGGTCAGCCCGTCGGATTCGTAGGGCCGCATCGCGCCCTCGGCCGAGATCACCCCCTCGCCCGGCACGATCTCCTGCAGATCGGCAACGATCTGCGCGCGGCGGGCGAGCACGGCCTGATCGGCAGCGGGCATGACGACGGACATCAGCGACCCAAATCGGTTTTCGCGCGTTGAACTGGCGGCATGGGTGATTGTACAACCACCCGATCCGTGCCGAAATGGTTTCGGGGCTTCTCAGGGAGAATAGCATTATGAAATCGCTGGTTTTAGGTTCGTTGATGATTGCCGCGACAATGGGAATGGCGAACGCGCAGGATCTCGCCGCCGGCGAGCAGTCCTTCCGCAAATGCAGCCCCTGCCATGCGGTCGGCGAAGACGCGAAAAACAAGGTCGGGCCGGCACTCAATGGCCTTGATGGCCGCAAGTCTGGCACCATCGGGGACTACAGCTACAGCGAAGCCAACAAGAAGGCCGAAATCACCTGGAGCGAAGCGAGCTTCAAGGACTACATCCAGAACCCGATGGCCAAGGTGCCCGGCACCAAGATGGCCTTCGCCGGCATCAAGAACGACAAGGAAATCGGCGACCTGTGGGCCTATTTGAAGCAGTTCAAGGCCGACGGCAGCAAATAACTTCCTATTATCAGTCACTTACAAAGAGCCGCGCGTACGATTGCGCGCGGAACTTTTTGGTCGCTGGGGCGTCATTGCGAGACACAGTCGCCCGGCATCACGCCGGGGGATGTGACGCATTGGGCCAACCCCGGAGGGTGTCATGCTTCGCTCTCCAGACGATCCGAAATTCAGGCTGAGTTCGCGCGTACCGGCGGAGACACATCGGAGACGACCCGAGGTGGCGATGAAGGACGCATTCACCATTGGCATCGAGGAAGAGTATTTCCTGGTCGACGCAGCCACCAAGCAGGTGATGCGCGACATGCCCAAGACCTTTCTGGACATCGCCAAGAAGGTCACCAACGGGCAGGCGATGGGCGAATTCCTGCAGTCGCAGTGCGAGGTCGCGACCTTGCCGCACCACGATATCCGCACCGCCCACGCCGAGCTTCGGCATCTGCGCCAGACCGTGGCGAAGATCGCGGCCGATCACGGCCTCGCCATCCTTGCCGCCGGCACCCACCCGACCGCCGACTGGGGCCGCTCGCAGCAATCCGAGGGCGAGCGCTACGATGTGGTGATGGACGATCTGCAGATGATCGGCCAGCGCAACATGCTGTGCGGGCTGCACGTGCATGTCGAG
>DATKJG010000150.1:0-3520 GCA_035543215.1 Phycisphaerales bacterium
GGTGGCCTTCATGACGGCGTCGCACAGGCGCGGCAGTATGCGGCCGATGGCCGCCGCCGATTCATCGCTGAGTTGATGCAGGTGAGCCTTGCGCTCCTTGGGAATCACGAGCGTGTGGCCGGGCGCGAGCGGGCCGATGTCGAGGAACGCCAGCACGTGATCGTCCTCGTAGACGCGATGACAGGGAATCTCGCCGGCGATGATCTTGTCGAAGATGGTTGGATGATGCGGCGGCATGCGCGGAGTGTAGCCTCGCCGCACGCGAGGCGCGTGCGGCTAAACTGCGGAGCGATGCTCGATCTGAATTCATTGCCTTTGCCGCGGCTGTTTGCAGAACTGACTGCTGACGGCTGTCTCGATCGCTTGGTCGATGCGGCGCTGGATGAGGACCTGCGCGATGCGGGCGATGTCACCAGCGACTCGATCATCGATCCGGTGCTGACCGCCGAGGCGCTGGTCGTGGCGCGCAGCGCCGGCGTGGCAGGCGGGCTGGCGTGCGGGCAGCGCATCTGCGGCGAGCACGTGCGATTTGAATCGATCGTGAAGGATGGAGACGCGTTCGGGCCGCGCATGACGCTGGCGAAAGTGGCGGGGCCGCTGCGGCACATCCTCGGCGTCGAGCGCACGCTGCTGAACATCATCGGTCGGCTCAGCGGCATCGCGACCGTGACGTCGCGCTTCGTTGAAGCGATCAAAGGCACGAACGCGGTTGTGTGCGACACGCGCAAGACCACGCCCGGCATGCGCAACCTCGAAAAGTACGCCGTGCGCTGCGGCGGCGGCACGCTGCACCGCATCGGCCTGTACGACGCGGCCCTGTACAAGGACAACCACCTCGCGCTGATCCCGCCGGAGCAATTGGCGGAGACGGTGAAGGTGGCCGCGATTGCTGCGCGGCGATATCACGACCTGCGCTTCGTCGAGGTCGAAGTCGATTCGCTGGAGCAACTCAAGCGGCTGCTGACGATCGAGCCGGGCGTGATCGACATCGTGCTCCTCGACAACATGCCGCCCCCCATGATGCGCGAAGCAGTGAAAATGCGCGACACCGCGAACGCTTCATTGCAACTGGAGGCGAGCGGGGGTGTCAATCACGACACCGTGCGCGCCATCGCCGAGAGCGGCGTCGACCGCATTTCCATCGGCGCGCTGACGCATTCGGTGGCGTGCCTGGATGTTGGCCTTGACATTGCCACATGACATTCCCGTCGAGTACTGGCAAGAAGCCCTCGTGTCGTCGATGAGGGCCCTGCGTGATCCTGCGATCAAACCTGTGGTCTATCCGGAACTGGACTCGACACAGGAGCAAGCGCGCCGGTTGCAAGCGGTCCCGGGCGCGGTGATTATCGCCGCCAGACAGACGCACGGGCACGGCCGATTGGGACGCGCCTGGTTGGACACTGGCAACGACGGCGTTGCGCTGACGTACGTAGCGCGATACGGCCGGCCGGATCGCATCTCTATCGAGTCCGCTGTGGCTGTTGCAACCAGCGTCGATGCCTGTGCGTCGGTCGTTGGGGGCGGCATGGATCATCCTGATATCGGGATCAAGTGGCCGAATGACATTGTCGTCGACGGAAAGAAGATCGCGGGCATACTCGTCGAGCAGTCGGATGATCGTGCCTTCATCGGCGTCGGAGTGAACGTCGGACAAACGCATTGGCCGTCGGACATCGACCAGTCAGCCATCAGTTTGCTGCAGTTGGGTCTTCCAGTGCGCAGAATTGTCCTCATACAGTCGATCATCGAAACGCTCCATCAAGTTGCATCGCTCGATGACGACGTGGTGACCCGGATGTACATGCGGCGCGATGTTCTTGTGGGGTCAACCTGCACCTTTCGCGTCGGCGATCGCAAGGTCCGCGGCAAAGTGCTGCACGTCGATCCGATGAAAGGCCTCGCGGTGCTGACGAAGAATGAGGGCGAAGTCTGGCTGCCCGCGGCGACCACAACGGTGCTGAAGGACTGATGGCTTCCTCGCGTCGCGGTTCTGTCGAGCATCTGCACATCGCGGGAGGAACGACCGATATACAGTTGTATCGTGAGCGATCAGGTCGCCAACGTCGCCGTCGTTGAGCCGAGCCCGCCCGCCGATCAGGTGGAGGCGATGCTGCCCGCGCAGCCGGGGTTCTGGACGCTGATCAAGGAAGACTACATCGTCAACGGTCGCGACTGGACGCGGCCGGGCTTCCGCGCCATGTTCATGTACCGCTTCGGCGTGTGGCGCATGCAGCGCTCGAAACTCATTCGCATGCCGCTGAGCGTGCTGTACCGCTGGATGCATCGGCGCGTGCGCAACCGCTACGGCATCGAACTGCACTACACCGCGACCATCGGCCGGCGCTTCCAGATCGCCCACCAGGGCGCGATCGTGATTCACGAACACGCGGTGATCGGCGATGACTGCCGCATCCGCCAGGGCGTGACCATCGGCTCGACACTCGACTACGTCATGCAGGGGCCGACACTGGGGAACGGCGTCGATGTCGGCGCGGGCGCGATGATCCTTGGCAAGGTGAAGGTGGGCGATGGCGCGCGCATCGGCGCCAATGCCGTGGTGATGATGAACGTGCCCGCCGGCGCGATGGCCGTGGCCCAGCCGGCGCGGATCATGACGCCGCCGGCGACCAGCGCCAGCAAGGCATAAAGTCCTCGCCGCATGATCAGCCCAGAATCCATTCAGAGCGGCGATGACCTTCGCAAGGCGAAGCAGTACGCCGCCGCGATCGAGGCGTATCGCGAAGCGATCAAGGCGGTCGAAGTGCCTGACGGCGAGATCTGCATGAAGATCGCGCGCTGCCACGAGGCGCTGGGCGACAAGGCCCAGGCTGTGGCGTGGACGCTGAGAGTCGTCGATTCCGGCGAGGCGTTCGTCCACTGGCAAGGCGCCGCGAGCCTGCTTGATCGGCTGCTGAAGCACGCTGCGCCCGCCAACGTGAAGCGCCGCGCGAAGGTCTGGCTGTGCGGCAGTTACACCACGGTGCAACTCGCGCCGCTGCTGCGGCTGGCGGCCCTGCGCGAAGGCATGCTGCTGGACGTGAAGGAAGGCGATTTCGGGCAATACCGGCAGGAAACCATCGATCCGAAGTCGCGGTTGTACGCGTTCGAGCCGAACTTCGTGGTGATGGCGGTGCATCACGGCGAAGTCGCGCTGCCGGAATTCACCGCGACGCCGCACGCGGCGATCGATGGCGAACTCGCGCGCTGGACCAGCCTCTGGCAGACGCTGAAGTCGCGTTCGAAAGCACGGCTGGTGATGCACAACTTTGCTGCGCCGCTGCAAAATGCATTCGGCAATCTCGCGGCGCGTCTGTCCGGATCGCGGGCCGCGATGATTCACGCACTCAATGCGCGGCTGGGTGAAGCAGCCGGCACCAGGCCGAACACGATCCCGGTGACGAGCGCCAGTCCGAACGTGAACGCGACGACGCGAAGGTCGACGGTGACGGTGTCGGCTCTCGGCAATGTCGGGCCGACGAGCGCCAGCAGCAGCGGGACGGAGAAGGCCGCGAAGAAAAGC
>DATKJG010000151.1:0-2699 GCA_035543215.1 Phycisphaerales bacterium
ATTCGAGCGGTGAATGCGCTCGAAACTCTCCGCGATCGCGGCCTTCACGCCCAGCAGAAACACGCCCTTGGCCGCCCAGTCGCGCGAGGAGCCCATGCCGTAGTCCTTGCCCGCGAGGACGATCAGCGGGATCTTCTTGGCGATGTAGTTGACGCTGGCATCGTAGATCGGCTTGACCTTCCCATCGATGAAGTCAGTGGTGACGCCGCCTTCGGTGCCCGGCGCGAGTTGATTCTTCACGCGAATGTTGGCGAACGTGCCACGCGTCATCACGCGGTCGTTGCCGCGGCGCGAGCCGTACGAATTGAACATCGCCGGAGTCACGCCCTTCTCCATGAGGTACTTGCCCGCTGGCGAATCCTTTTTGATCGAGCCGGCCGGCGAAATGTGATCGGTCGTCACGCTGTCGCCGACCTTCACCAGGCATCGCGCGCTGCGGATCGACTCGATGGGCTTCGGTGTCGGCGTGCGAATCAACTCATCGAAGAACGGCGGGTTCTGCACATATGTGCTCTTGTCGTTCCAATCGAACAGTTCGCTGCGACTGGTCTTGATCGCCTTCCATTCGTCCGAGCCTTCGAACACGTTGGCGTACTGGGCGATGAACTGGTCGCGCGCCACGCACTTGCTGACGGCGTCCTGAATCTCAGCTTGTGTCGGCCAGATGTCGCGCAGGAACACCGGCTTGCCGGCCTTGTCGTTGCCCAGCGCCTCGGTCGTCAGATCGATGTCCACCGTGCCCGCCAGCGCGTAGGCCACAACCAGCGGCGGTGAGGCAAGGTAGTTCGCCTTGCAATCGGGATGAATGCGGCCTTCGAAGTTGCGGTTGCCCGAGAGCACGCTCGCCGCGACCAGATCATGCTCATTGATGACCTTGCTGATCTCGTCAGCGATGGGTCCGGAGTTGCCGATGCACGTCGTGCATCCGTAGCCGACAAGGTTGAAGCCGAGCGCATCCAGGTGCGGCATCAGGCCGGCCTTGTTCAGGTACTCGGTCACGACCTTGGATCCGGGCGCGAGCGAGGTCTTCACCCACGGCTTGCGTTTCAGGCCGCGCTCGTTGGCCCTCTTCGCCACGAGACCCGCGCCGATCATCACATCCGGATTGGACGTGTTCGTGCACGAAGTGATGGCGGCGATCACGACCGAGCCATGATGCAGCCGGCACGCCTGACCCTTCATTTCGAAATAGACGCCCGCAGCCCGTTCATCCTCCATCACCGCCGTCGCCGCGCCGGCCTGCTCAGGCATGTTGCCGTGCTGCTGCGCTGGTGCGCCGCCTTCTTCGGTCCAGCCGCCGGCGGGGTTGTGCACGAGTGTTGTGCCGTTCTCGCCATTGCGCGTCTTGCCATAGGTCTTGGTGAGGTCGCTTGCCCAGTTGCGCTTCATGTCCTTGAGCGCGATGCGGTCCTGCGGCCGGCGCGGCCCTGCAAGACTCGGCTGCACGCTGCCCAGGTCCAGTTCGAGATTCGATGAATACTCGATCTTGCGCGCATCATCGCGCCACAGCCCCTGGAGTTTCGCGTATTGCTCGACGGTCTTGATGAGTTTCTCATCGCGGCCGGAAAGATGCATGTACTTGAGCGTCTGCTCGTCGATCGGAAAGTAACCGATGGTCGCGCCATACTCTGGCGCCATGTTGGCGATGGTGGCGCGGTTGGCCACGGGCATGTTCGCCAGGCCCGGCCCGTGGAACTCGACGAACTTGTTCACCACGCCGTGCTTTCGCAGCATCTCCGTGACAACGAGCACGAGATCGGTCGCCGTCGCGCCCTCCGGCAGTTTGCCGGTGAGTTTGAAGCCGACGACCTCCGGAAGCAGCATGTAGATGGGCTGGCCGAGCATGACGGCCTCGGCCTCGATGCCACCGACGCCCCAGCCAACAACGCCCAAGCCGTTGATCATCGTCGTGTGGCTGTCGGTTCCGACGAGGGAATCGGGGTACAGGACGCCGTCAGAATCCCACACCACCTTCGCGAGGTATTCGAGATTGACCTGGTGGACGATGCCGGTCGCGGGTGGCACGACTCGGAAGTTGTTGAACGCGCCCTGGCCCCATTTCAGGAACTCATAGCGCTCGTTGTTGCGCTCGAATTCCTTCTGGGCATTGACTGTCAGCGCGATGCCGCTCGCAAATGCATCAACCTGCACGCTGTGATCGATCACCAGATCGCAGGGCACGAGCGGGTTGACCTTCCTGGCCGCCTCCTTCTTGCCCGTCATCTTGACGATGGCATCGCGCATGGCCGCGAGATCCACCACGCACGGCACGCCGGTGAAATCCTGCAGCACCACTCTCCCGCACATGAAGGGGATTTCGACATCGCCGACCTTCTTCGCGTTGTACGCAGCCACCGCGCGCACGTGCTCATCGGTCATGATGAAGCCATCGAGGTTGCGCAGGCAACTCTCCAGCAGCACCTTGATGCAGTACGGCAGCCCGATCACATTGGAACCCACGGAGTCGAGCTTGTAGATCGTGCGCTTGCCGAGCGGCGTATCGATCGTGGTACGGGCGGAGGCGAACGAGTTCGAAATCGGAGGCATATTGCAAGTCTAGGAGATTGGGCGACACCTTCCTGACTCGCGCGATTTGTGCCGCTTCCACGGTGCCAAGGCCGATATCATTGCGGCTGGAGGCCATGCCCCGTTCCCGCCAGCCATCTCGAAGTTCAAGAAAGTCAAGCACTTACACGCAA
>DATKJG010000152.1:0-7800 GCA_035543215.1 Phycisphaerales bacterium
CGAAGGTTTGCGCGTACGCACAGGGCTTCGAGTTGATGGCCGATGCGCAATCGGAATACGGCTGGGATCTGAACTTCGGCGAGATCGCGATGATCTGGCGTGGCGGCTGCATCATCCGGGCGCGATTCCTGCAGAAGATCAAGGACGCTTACGACCGCGACCCGCGGCTGACCAACCTGCTTCTGGACTCCTATTTCCGCAGGACCATGGCGAAAAAGCAGGCCAACTGGCGCAAGGTGGTTTCGCTGGCGGCGGAGAACGGCGTGGCGGCGCCGGCGTTCATGTCTTCGCTGTCCTATTTCGACGGCTATCGCACCGCCGTTCTGCCGGCCAATCTGCTGCAGGCCCAGCGCGACTATTTCGGGGCCCACACCTTCGAGCGCATCGACGCCGACCGCGGCGAGTTCTTCCACGTCGATTGGCCCGATCCGAGGCGGCCGATGAACAAGATCATTGCCGAGCAATAGCGCGCGCTGCATTCACCGGGCGGATCGCAGACAATGCGCCGATGCGCACTGCCATCGCGTTCGTCATCGGAATCGCCGCCGGATTCACCCTTGTGATCATGCTCGCGCCGCGGCAACCGCCTGCCGCCACCCAACCTGCGGCGGCACTCGAAGCCACCTCACTCACGCTGCGCGATGCCCGCGGCAATATCTATTGCCGCATAGCGCACAGTGACAAGGCAGGCGCCGCGATCACGCTGCTCGATGGCGCGGGCATCGCGCGCGTCGAACTCGCGCTGCTGGCGGATCAGACACCTCGATTCCTGTTGCGCGACCGCAGCGACACTGAGCGCGCGAAGGCGTTCCTCATGCCCGACGGCTCGCCGCTGATGTATCTCAAGGATGCGGCGGGCGTGAACCGTACCGAGGTCGCGGCGATGCAGAACGGCGTGCGCGGGCTTGTGGTCTTCGACGATCAGGGCCGGCCGCGCCAGATCGTGGGCGAGATTCCGGGCCAGCCGCGCGGCATCGGACTGCTGAATGCCGATGGCGGGATCGCACTTTCGATCGGCGCGCAGGATGACGGAACGATCGTCCGGCACGGGTTCAACTGAGGCGAAGCCACCACTTCAGGCAACAGAATGCCCATGAAATTGATTTCAAGCAAAATCGCAAATAGATTTATCCGCACAACGCGCCGGCGATGTGCCCCGCGCTATCGCCGTTCCTGCCGGATGCGCCGACGCTCCACCAGACGAGTCCTGGCACGCCGCGCCTTGCCGCGAAGCGGCTTGGTCTCGACCACATCAACACGCCACAGGTCCTGCAATTGCAGGGCCAAGTCGAACCACCGCCGCACATCCTTGTGCTCGCAGCGGCGAAGCCATTCGTAGAACGAATCTGTGCCCTCGAGGTCCCATGGATCGGGATAAGCCGCGCGAAGGTCGGGCGATTGTTCCCAGTAGCGAATGAACTGCCGCAGCGTCGATCGCTTGATGCGGAAGCGCGAGAACTCCCACGGTCGCGAGGCCTGCTCGGGCACATCCTTCGTCCACGACGAATCGCTTTCGTATCCGAGATCAGTGACGAGATCGATGAATGATGATCCCAGTTCATCCAGCAGTTCGCGATCAAAGTAATTGCGCCAGTCGCCCGACTGGCCCTTGCGCCGCAGGCTGCTGCGCTGTTCGCTGACAGAACCCGTGCGCTTCTCGAAACTGTGACGGCTGAGCACCTGCTCCACGCGTTCGGGAGGCTCGTTGACGTTCAGGAATTGCAGCACGCGTGTCACCTGCGGAGCGCCTTCGGCCAGCAGTTCCTCGTAGCGCAGGCGCAGAATCGTGCCTGTTTGAACCATGGACTTGCCGTAGTACTTGCGCAGCCGCCGGCCGATGCGTCGCGCGAATGGCCGCCGCCAGCGCGGCCGCATCTCAACCTGGCCTCCTCCACCGACTCGGACGAGTTCCAGCGCTGTCTCCTCGGTCAGCGTGCTGATCTGGTGATAGAAGTACGAGACAATGACATCGCGCGGATCGCGCAGCAGATGCACGATGCGAAATGATGGGAGCAGGCGCTGCACCTGGGCGATCGGCGTGTGCATGCCGGGCAGCCCCACCGCGCGCCAGCGCTCGTGCGGCGACTGCGTGGCCGCGCTCGAATCAAGCAGATGCTGGTATTGCGCGTCGGTCGCCCGCCCGCGGCTCATCTTCTTGCTGTGCGCAGTTAGGCCGGCGATCACGTCGCGCAGCGACGGAAGACTCGAATCCGACCATGCCAGACTGATCGTGCATCCCGGGTGATACAGGCGCTTCACGAAGGATTCAAAGGAGACACCCTCGCTCCGCAGCAGTCTTGCCAGCGGCCTGTTCTCGACAAGGCTCGTGGCCAGCAGCGGCAGGCCTCGTTCGGGGCGATTGTTGAAGCCGCCAACCGAGTCGAAGCTGAAGAGCATCTTCTGAAACCACTTGTTCCCGCTCTTGGGGAAGCCGGTGACGAAGAACCACGTGATGTCGCCATCGCCTGACATGCGGCGTCATCCTCCCGCATCGCCGCGGTCGTCGCAACCCGCTCGTTCTTGTCACACCTTCAATGCCGCGGCCGCTTCCACGCAGGTCTCATGCATCTGCTCGAGCGCGCTGGGAATCACGCGCACCTGGCCGACGGCCGTAATGAAATTCGTGTCGCCGGCCCAGCGTGGAATGATGTGCGCGTGCAGATGCTCGGGCAGTCCCGCGCCGGCGGCCTTGCCTTCATTGAGGCCGACGTTCAGCCCCTGCGGCTGCAGTGCGTGCTGCACGATCGCCATCGCGATTTCCGTCAATCGCCAGAACTCAGCTCGCTGCGATGCGGAGTAATCGAGCAGGCGCGCTCGAGCCTCGCCCAGCGCCGCCATCAGGTGGCCGTTGGCGTACGGATAACGATTGAGCAGCACCAGGCCATGGGCGTTGCGATAGACGACGAGGTTGTCGCGATCACGCTGCGGCTCGCTCCAGTAGCGCGCGAGAAAGTCACCGGTCGACGCGGCGTCCCAGCCGACTTCATCGGCCTTGTGCTTGAGGTCGCGCAGATACGCCATGCGCCACGGTGCCCAGAGATTGGCGTGAGTCATGGGCCAAAGTCAAAAGTCAACAGGTCGAAAAGTCAAAACTCACCACTGGCCTCAGGGATGTCTTGACCTTTCGACTTGTCGACCTTTTCGACTTTCGTCGTTCGGCATCTGATCCCGTCGGGGCACGGGCACGATCCGGTGAGGGACGTGCCGCCAGCCAAGGATTTGCTCGAACCCCAGTACAAGGGGGGTTCGCTGACCATCGATCCCGGCCTTCCACTCGATGGAGGCTTGGCCTTCGTCGCGGTTCTCAAAGAGCGATCCCATGGGGTCCTTTAGGCTCGAGCAAATAGCCCCGACCGGCTGCGACCCGAGGGAATCAGACGTCGAACATCCGACCCTGCAACCGTCAGTGTAACCATTCGCCGGACCTTGGAGAGCGGTTGCCTCAACGGCGCGGCAAGTGTGCTTCGTTGCACGGGTTCCAGCCGTTGCCTGCGTCCGCGGACCGGCCATCGACGAATGGTTGGATGGCGGGATTCTGCAGCCGGCTGCCCGCACGAATATTGACACCGGAAGCGGTTGTTGGTACATCCTAGTGTTGCACGAATCCCTGTTCCCACGCCCGGCCACCGCCGGACCGGCGCCGGCCGCATCGATCAAAGTCTCTCTTCCACCGAGGTCGTCTCCAATGAAAACCGCTCTGTGCGTGACCGCCGCATCGATCATCCTCGCATCGCTGACCGGCTGCTACGGCAAGTACACGCCTGAACTCGAGGGTCTGGGCCATACGCCCCAAGAGTTCCGGAACATGCGCAAGGTGTCGATGAACCAGAACGTGCGCGAGCTGAATGACGAGATCACGCGTGCGCTGATGCTGGACAACCCCAGCCGCCTCTCGCCGTGGCCGGTGGTTGACACCTCGGGCATGCCGCGCTGATCGACAGGATCACGCGCCCGCCGTTCGCCGCGCCGGCTTCTGGCGCGCCGTTCAAGATCATCTGACCGGAACCCCGATGAACTCGGGGTTCCGTTGTTTTTGCGGATGCGCGAGGTGCGTGCGTGCCGCAGCGCTGGTCGCGCCGCGCCTACACTCGCCCTTTGATCGCACGCCGCCTGTCGAGAGGACCGCTGGCCCGCTGTGACCCAGGTTGATCAAGCCGCCATCACGCCACTGCGACGCATGCGCCGCGGGCTGGGTGGGATTGGCCGCGGCGTGCACGGCGGCGTGCGAGGCGGAATCCGCGGCATGCGCGATGCCGTCGCATCGTTTCACCCGCGCGCCCTGCCTCCCATGCTCCGCGCGAGTTACAGCCGCGAACTGGTGGCATGGTGGTTCCTGCCGGTGATGCTCGGTGCGATCGAGGGTGGCGCGATGGGCAACATCGTCCGCCGTGCCTTCGATGATGCGCGGGGTGTGAGCGTCGGAGCCCTCAACTTCGCCGTGGCCGCCGTCGTCGCCGCGCCGGCCCTCGCCAACATCACCAGTTTCATCTGGGCGTCGCTGGCGTGGGGGCACGACAAGATCCGCTTCATCGTCGGCCTGCAACTGGCCACCGCCATCTGCGTGTGCGTGGTGGGCATGGCGGGCGAGGATGTGCTGGGGCTGAACCTGCTGGTGATGAGCGTCATCGCCTCGCGCATCGCGTGGACCGGCGTCATCACGCTGCGCACCACGGTGTGGGCCAACAACTATCCGCGGGCCAATCGCGCGAAGATCGCCGGCCGTCTCGCCACGGTGCAGGCGATCGTGTTCGCGGTCGTCGGCATCGGTATTGGCCAGGCGATGGACTGGAACACGGCCTCGTTCCACGTGTTGTTTCCCCTGAGCGCGATGCTCGGCCTCATCGGCGTGTGGATCTACAGCAAAGTGCGCCTGCGCGGCCAGCGCCGGCTGGCGCGGCACGAACGAGCCGGCGACGTGACGCATCGCCTGTCGATGAATCCGTGGTCCGTCTTCCGCGTGCTCGCGCATGATCCGCGCTATCGCCTGTTCATGATCATCATGTTCATCTTCGGCCTGGGCAACCTCATGCTCACTGCGCCGCTGGCGATCGTCCTGCACGAGAAGTTCCACGTCGGGTACGCCACGGGCATTCTCATCACGACCACGATTCCCGCGATCACCATGCCGCTGGCGATTCCGCTCTGGTCGCGCCTGATGGCGCGCACCCACGTCGTGCAGTTTCGTTCGATCCATGCCTGGTCGTACGTGACGGCGTCGCTGGCACTGCTGCTGGCGGCGCTCACGGGCGATCTGTGGCTGATGTTCGTCGCGGCTCTGTTCACGGGGCTGGGCAACGCAGGCGGCGTGCTGGCGTGGAACCTCGGACACCAGGATTTCGCGCCGCCCGGACGCGATGCGCAATACATGGGCGTGCACGTCACGCTCACCGGCATTCGCGGACTGATGGCGCCATTCCTCGCCGTGGGCATCTACCAATGGTTGGACAGTGGAGCGACCGGCGCCGGCATCTGGGTGTTTGCCGTGTGCCTGGTATTGAATGTGATAGGCGCCATTGGATTCATGCTGATGGCCCGTGGAGTGGCGCGTCAGTCTCAGCCGCTGGACATCACCCAGACGACGGCGGTTTAGTGCCCTTTCCCATGCCGGCGCTCCTGCGATGGAGGCTAGGCTGGTGAGCCTTTGTTCGCCGGTGTGGCGTCCCGCCAGGACGCCGGCTCCGCCCCACGGCGCATCATCCAAACCCGCTAACCGTGGAGACTTAGAATGAAGAGTAGACCATTGTCGTATTACTGTACCGTTGCGATGGGCACTGCCGCGATGTTCGTCCTTGGCGGCCTCGCATCCACAACGTTCACCGACAACTTCAACAACAATGTGATCGGGCCCGTTTGGGATAACGGTTCGATCGGCGGCGTCAACGTCAGCGAAACCAACGGCCGCGTGCAGTTCACCGCCAACGGCTCCACCGGCGCGCTGAGTGCCGCCGGTTTGGCCATTGAGCCCTGGGGCGCCAACGTCAATCGCGACTTCCAGGTCGAAATCAATAGCGTCATCAACCTGAGCAACGTCAATGGCGGCAAGCGGGTGTTCCTGGGGTTCGGCTTTGCGAACGAAGCCGACGCAGCAATCTGGCCCAACGACGGCGCCGTGCTCTGCGCAGGCGTGGTTCAGGACCAGTTCGGCATGGCCGTCGGGTGGGTCTTGCTCAACAACGGCGTGGTGGTCGACTCTGATACCTTCCCAGTCACCTCAACCAGCGGCAAGATCACTGTCGAGTTCGACAAGTCGGACGACGAGTTGAAAATCTCACGCAACGGACACACAGTCACCTACACGGGATTCTTCACCGATTTCGGCCAGGACAATCCAACCGGTCCGCTGGTGATTACGCTCGGCTGCGTGACGCTCAGCGGCAATATCGCATTCTCAGGAAACAAGGTCCGCCTGGATAACTTTGAGTTCAACGGTTTCAAGCGTCAGCGATAGATCGGGCCGTCGTCCTCCCAGACGAAGTCATGGCAGCGGCGCCCTTGGGCGCCGCTGCCGGTCATTTGGGATCGTGCTGTCACTGAGGCCAATGCGTTTCCGCTGCCGCTGACCTTTGCTGCCCGTCGGGCAGCGCGACGGCCAGGCGGCGCATGCGTGCGATCGATATGGCTATGACCTGCGCGGCGGCGACTCTCGCGACTGCCCGGAATGTGGCTTGCCCCGCGGCGAATCCGCGTAGTCGCAGGCGCGGTTACGCTCATGTCGCCGACATGGCTGCGCCGATACCTCAACAAGGAGCGCACATCATGTTGAACTCAATCGCAGCGCGGCGAACGCTTGCCGCCATCGTCGGCGCCGCCAGCATCGCAGGCCTCGCGGGACTGGCCCCGACAGTCGTCATCGTCCGCGACCGCTTCACCGACAACTCGGTCAACACGCAACTGTGGCTGCAACGCGGCTTCGGTGTGATGAGCGCCGCGGAGACCAATCAGCGCCTGCAATTCAGCGCGTCGGTCAACAGCAACAACGACAGTTTCGCAGGCCTCGAAGTCAAGAACTGGGGCGCGAACTGGAAATACGACTTCGAGATCCAGATCGACTACAAACTCAACCTCGGCAACGTCAGCGGCGATCGCGAAGTCATCGTCGGCATGGCGCTGACGGCGGCAGGCGATTTCCCGGCCACGCCGACAGGCTTCATCGCTTCGATCTCGCGCGATGCCCTCGGGCTGGTGCTGACGATCTCGCGACTTGTGGACGGCGAGGTCATGGCAAGCGATGAGACCAACATCGGCGCGATACAAGGGCAACTCACTCTGGAATGGGATCGTTCCGACGACCGCATGATTGCGAGGGTCGGGACCAACCAAGTCGTCCTCAATGGCCCCTGGGCAGCCTTCGGCGCGGCGTATGGCAACCTGCCGCTCGAGATCACCATCGGCTGTTATGCACTGAATGGTAATCGAACTTTTCCCGGCACCCGCGTGTACCTTGATGAGTTCAAGTTCGACGGCGTGAAGCGCGCGCGATTGTGAACGGATTCGACTTCACACTGCCGCCAGAAGCGGATACGCCAGGGCCCCCAGCACGGCCCCGATGATCGGGCCGATGACGGGAACCAGCGCGTATCCCCAGTCGCTGTCGCGCTTGCCGGGAATGGGCAGGATGAAATGCGCGATGCGCGGGCCCAGATCGCGCGCCGGGTTGATCGCATAGCCGGTCGTGCCGCCGAGCGACAGGCCGATCGACCACACGAGGATGGCGACCGGCAGCGCGCCCAAGGCGGCGAGCCCGGCCGCGGAGCCGTTGGTGCCGAACGTGAAGATGACGAACACGAGGACGAACGTGCC
>DATKJG010000153.1:0-5229 GCA_035543215.1 Phycisphaerales bacterium
ATCGATGTAGCGCGGCGGGTGATCGCTCGCAGCCAAGGCCTCGAGCAGGCTGATCCGCGCGGAATCCTCGCCGCGATACTCGCCGCCCTCCGAGGTCGGCCGGCACGTGACGATGCAGGGCCGCGGGCTCTCGCGCACCAGTCGTTGTGCGGCGGGCAGAGGGTTGGCTTCCTCCGCCAGGCCATCGATCCGCCATTCGATGAGGTTCGCGCCGGCAGCCGTCGCCGCGCGGGCGCGCTCCAAGGCTGCCGAAACCTCGTCGGCTGCGTGTACCGCGATCGAAGCAGCGATCAGCGTCATGCAATCGGATGATAAGCGACGGCTGGCCCCTGATTCGCATCGCGGCCCGATCATGGCCCGCGCGATACGATCGCACCATGCACGCGGACCCAAATGTCGAGCCCGCCCTCGATCATCTGCACGCCCACAACCGGGCCGATCTGCGCTTCGACGAGCATTTCGAATCGATCAAATACGTCATCGCGCCCGACGGCCGCCTCGCCGCGCCGGTGATGGTGGCCATGCTCAGCGCAGCTGAAACGGTCTTGTTCGTCCCCGAAGATCGTGAAGGCTGCATGGAGTTGATGGTCACGCTTGAGGAGTTCGATGAGGCCGGTGAGCACGGTTCGCTGGCCGATCGCTGGCGCATCTATCACGGCGATCCGCCGGACGTGCGCTGGGCGCTGATGACCATCGACGCTGCCCGATTCAAGGGGCTCTTCATCGACGGCGAGGCCTTCGCCGAATCGAATCCGCTCGCCGCCGGCGAGGCCGCGCTGTGCCGCGACATCAACCAGCGGCATACCGATGCACTGCGACGGCTGAGCGAGGAGCGTGGGGGCATGCGCATCGAGCAGCCGGTGCTCGTGGGAGTCGATCCGCGCGGCATCAACGTCCGGGCCGCGTTCGACATCGTGCGCGTGCGCTTCGCGCGCCAAGCCAAGTCCATCGACGATGTGAAGGACATGATCACCGGCGCGTGATTGAACGAACGAGGCCGCCTCCACTCTCGAAGCGGCCTCGCGTCAATTCGACGATTGATCGCCACGAATTACTTGCGTTCCTGCCATCCGTCCCAGATCGGCACGCCGTCGGCCGATCGCAAGTACAGCGTGCGATCCTTCAGACGAACCTGCGTCGCCATGATGGCCTGCTTGCCGTCAATCTCAACCTGCGATCCCGTGAGGTTGACCTCCTCGCCATCAGCGAATTTGTCCTGCTGGTGACGAATGAACCATTCGGGACCAAGGTGCACGACGACGTTGCCCTTGTCGGTCTTGACGACCAGGGCCGTGCCGGGGTCCATGCCGCTCATGGGCGTGACGGAATCGGTGCGGACAATCGAGCCGGACCATTTTTCGACGCGGTTGGGCTTGAACAACTCGCCGTACTTGCCGTGCGTCTGCCAGCCACCCATGGCGCCGCGATCGGCATCATTGTTGTGGTTGCCGCCACCGCCACCGCCGCCGCCACCACCTCCACCATTGCCGGTCTCATTCAGACCGTACACCCAGTGCGGCGGCCGTGAGTCGAAGTTGGTGTTGTTGTCCCACTTGAGGTCGCGATAGGCCGGCCAGCGATTGTTGGGGAACCCGGGCGCATCACGCAGGTCATCTCGCTCGAGTCCACGAACGACGACGCGCTTGCCGTTGTCGTTCACGTTCGCCGACTGCCACGGGATGGCAAACAGCCGCGCGTTGCCACCACCTGATTCAATGGCCAGGTAGGCGATCGCGTCCTTATCGGTATCGACCATCAGATCCTTGATCGTGCCGACGTTGTCGCCCTTGCGCGTCTCCGCTTTGGCGCCGACCACGGCGTTGGCCGGCACGAAGCCGGGGCGCTCCTTGCTTTCGTCGGCGTTCCGATTGATGCCGTAGAACTGGAACACCTTCTCGCCCCAAGTGGCGTCGCCAATGGTGTCCCAGCCGTCGGGCTTGAACGTGGGCGCATCCTTCATGCGATCGGCCGTGGTGTCCACGGTCGCGCGCTGCCGGTTGCCGGCGAAATTGACCGCGGGAGCCGGAATGGGATAGAGCGTGCCGCCATTCTCTATGATCACGTAGCGGATACGGCCGGTCTCGGCATTGATCGCAAGGTTCCGAATGTCGCCGATTCTCTCGCCGCCCTTGGCGTCCACGCGCATGCCCACCAGTTCAGTGGCGCGATAGAACGAGGCAGGCAGATCAGCCTCGGAGCGCTCGTGCGGCCGATCAGCCGGCGGCTTGTTCGCGTTGGGGGGCGTGTCGGCCGGCGGCTTTTGCGGGGGCCTGTTGACATTGGGGTTATCGCTTTGCGCGAGCGCGACGCCGGAGATTCCAAGCGTCATACCCAGCGCCATCGTGGTGATGATTCGTCGAAGCATGAGAGCAGACTCCTTTCAATACAATGCAGGCGTATGCGCACCAGTCGGGCGCAATGACGCCTACGAACACATGAGGTTACGACAGATCGTTGACCCGAAGGGTTCGACAGCATGCTGAAAGCAGCGACACAAATCGTGGAATCGGGATTCCATCCGATGCGTTTTCACGGGCGAATGACGCAATGTAGATGCCTGCATCGCCACAACTTCCGGCAATCCAGTCCCGAGTCAGCCACCGGCCCGGCGCGATGCTCCGGACAGAATTGATGCCACCGCCGCCGACGCTGCCACGCATGCTGCAGCCAGCCCGAAGCACGTCGCGATGCCTCTGCCGCTCATGACTGGGACGCAGAGCAACGCCGCACCGATGGCATAACCCAGATCGCGCCAGCAGCGGTAGACGCCCAGCGCTGTCCCGCGCCACTCCGCCGGCGCGAGATCGCTGACCGCTGCCCCAAGCGTCGGATACAGCATCGCCATGCCGATGCCTGCGAGCGCCGCACACGTGCTCCACCATGCCGCGCCCTCGCGCATCGGAAACAGCTCGACGGCCAGCGCGCACAGCAACATGCCGCCGACGATCAGGGGCAGGCGGCCAAGCCGATCCGAGAGCGGTCCGGTGACCAGTTGCAGGCAGCCCCACGTCGCAGCGTAGATGCCGGGAACCCAGCCAATGCTCTTGAGATCCATGCCCTGCTTGGTGAGATACACAGGCAGCACGAGCCACATGAGCACATCGATGAACTTCTCGAACAGTCCTGCCTGACACAGCGCGAAGAACCCGCGGTCGCGGAATGACATCGCGACGACCTGACGAGTGCGCATCCCATTCGCGTCTCGAGAAAGTGAGAACTCGCGCGACTCACGCACCAGCAGCAGCGCCATGAGCAGCGCCGGAATGATCGAGGCCAGTCCGAAGACCAGTAATCCAAGTCGCGCGCCCAAGCGATCGGACAGATACCCCGTAATCACGCTCGCGACCGCCACCGCGAAGTAGCCGGAGAACTCGTTGAGACCGTTGGTCAGCCCACGGCGATCGGGCCGCGTGAGGTCGAGTTTGCTCGTGAGCGTCATCGACCACGTCAGGCCCTGGTTGATGCCCAGCAGCACGGTCGCCGCCACGATCCAGTTCCAGCCGCCTGCCTTCGGGGCGAACCAGATCATCCATGGGATCGGCACCGCGATGAGCCACCCCGCAACCAGTACGCGCTTGCGTCCGAGCGACTCTGACAGCGCGCCCGCCACGAAGTTCATTGCGCCCTTGACCAGCCCGAACGCGATGATGAACGTGCCGATGAGCGCGAGGTCGCCGCTGCGCACGCCGAAGTCGCTCTCGGCCACGGCGGGCACGACCGTGCGCGTCATCCCCAGAGTCAGGCCGACGAAGAACACCTGGATCAATTGCAGGGCATATTGAGTCTTGACGGCCGGCACGCCTGCGTAGGGTGCGGAACGGGCACCGCGGCGTCAACCCGCCGGAACTTCCCGGCGCCGGTCGATGTCAGCGATGGGCCGTGCCCACCCTACAATCCTGCTCTACGAAGGAGTCACGCCATGTTCTTCCGCATGATCTACGACAACGCCCTCGCTCAGGCCGCGTACCTCATCGGCTGCCAGCGCACGGGCGAGGCGATCGTCATCGATCCCGAGCGCGACGTCGATCGCTACATCGCCTTCGCGCAGCAGGAGAAACTCCGCATTACCGCGGTCGCCGAGACTCACATCCATGCCGACTTCCTCTCCGGCACGCGCGAACTGGCGGAGAAGACCGGCGCCAAGGCCTACCTCAGCGACGAAGGCGACGCCGACTGGAAGTATCAGTGGCTGAACAAGAAGGCCGGCGGCGGATCCTACAACCATCAACTACTGCATCACGGCGACACGTTCAAGGTCGGCAACATCGTCTTCACAGTCGTACACACCCCCGGCCACACGCCCGAGCACCTCTGCTTCATGGTCACCGACACTGGCGGCGGCGCCAACGAGCCGATGGGCATCGTCTCCGGCGACTTCGTGTTCGTCGGCGACCTCGGCCGGCCTGACCTGCTCGAATCAGCCGCCGGCATGGCAGGCGCCAAGGAGGTCTCGGCCCGAACGCTCTTCAAGTCGGCTCAGCAGTTCATGCGGCTGCCGGACTTCCTCCAGGTCTGGCCAGCCCACGGCGCGGGCAGTGCGTGCGGCAAGGCGTTGGGCGCTGTGCCGCAATCGACGGTCGGCTACGAGAAGCGCTTCAATCCGTCGCTGCGGGCCGCGACCGATGAACAGACTTTCGTCAACAGCATCCTTGAGGGCCAGCCCGAGCCGCCCATGTACTTCGCGACGATGAAGCGGCTCAACCGCGACGGCCCGCCTGTGCTCGGCTCGCTTCCGACGCCCAAGGAACTGCACGCGACCGATTTGGCTCGAATCGATGCGCGGAAGGTGGCGGTGCTCGACACGCGGCCGTGGGGCAGGTTCCGGGCGGGCCACCTGCCAGGTTCGCTGCACTGCCCGTTCAACAATCAGTTTCCGACCGTGGCCGGCTCCTTCGTCAAGGAGAGTGAGCAGATAGTGCTCATCTGCGATGCTGCCCACGTCGACGAGTGCGTGCGCATGCTGATTCGCATCGGCCTCGATCATGTCACCGGCCATGCGACGCCGGCGATGCTCGAGACCAGCGGCGCGAAACTCGTGCAGACGCGCGAGATCGATGCCACGACGTTCATCCAGGAGATGCAGGATCCCAACGCGTTCGTGCTGGATGTGCGCCGGGCCAGCGAGTACGAGTCCGGCCACGTACCAGGCTCGCTAAACGTCGCCCACACGCGACTGCTTGGGCATATCGGCGAAGTGCCGCACGGCCGGCCGCTCCTGGTGCATTGCGC
>DATKJG010000154.1:0-2096 GCA_035543215.1 Phycisphaerales bacterium
TGGACCTCGCCTCGAAGGCCCCGCACCTCGGAGTTGTCAACGGTCCGGGCTGCTCCAACGAGGATCAGACGCTCAACGCGATCGGGATGGTCCGCCGCGATCCGCCGCGCAACGAAGCTCCCCATCGAGTGTCCGATGAACGCCGCACGGTCGATTCCCAGGTGCATCAGCAGCGCAACGACATCGGTCGCGAAGGCATCGAATGTGAAGTCGCCCGATGGCGTGGACGAGTCACCATGGCCGCGCAGGTCGACGGCGATCACGCGATGCGTCTGAGCCAGCAAGGGCATGACCGGTCGGTACGAATGCCAGGAATCGGTATAGCCGTGCAGACAGACGATGATGGGCTTCTCAGCCTCGCCCATCTCGGCATAATGCAGCCGTATGCCCGATGGCAGATCGACGCTGGTGCGGCGAATTGATGGATCGTCGTCGCCCGCGATCGAAGAAGGACCAGCGCGCGATGGACGTGCAAGGGTCAGGCTGCCCGCCATGGCCGCGGCGGTCAGTTGGATGGCTTCGCGACGAGTGAGTGCATTCATGTTGGTGTCTCCGGGAGCGTCGAAGACACCTACGGCAAAGGCCGCCGCCGTCCATCATGCGGAACACGATTCAAATGAACGACGCCCGCGGACAGGCGATCCGCGGGCGTCGAGGGAACGGGCGATGGACAGGGGGCGGAAGGTCTCTCTCAGCTCTCTCCGCGACTTAGTGTCCCTGCTGATAGAAGAACATGGCCATGCCGATGCCCAGGACCGCCGCGCCAACTCCGCCGCCCATCAGGGACATGAACATGACGAAGTAGCCGGCCGCGCCTTCGAAGGTGGACATTCTCGTGGCCTTGGCGTAGTAGGCGCTGCCAGCGAAGGCGACGATGAAGCCGATCACCGAGCCGACGATCGCGCACAGTAATCCGTAGACCAGCCACATGCGCGCCGGGTCGTAGCCGGGCGTGACGATGGCGATCGTGAGGGCGCCGAGAATCGTCCACAGGGCCCACGAAACGACAGTGGCCGTGACCAGTTGTCTGGCCCCGGTGAGGTGCCAGCGCTGGATGAGACGGAATCCGCGGCCGATGGTCAGGCCAGCAAGACGATTCACCGGGCCGGGTTTGGCTCCGAGGGGCTGCAACCGCAGGAGCACCGCGGAAACGGTGCAGACGACGGCGACGACGATCGAGTAGGTAAGGATGGTCAACCACATGATGGCAATCACACTCCAGAGGACTCGCTGCATTCCTGGCAGTCGGTCCTCCTTGATAGGAAACGGATTTGGAAGGCTTGAGGCGCAACTCCCGGCGAAACAGGCTGATTCAGCACACTTCCGGGCTACTGGCGCGGCCAGGTGCGCTCCGCCCAGGCCAATTCCTTGCCCGAGCCGGGGGCGGGAATCGACTTCGGGTCAATTCCGAGCAGCTTGCAGACGGCCTTGAACGCCGCCTTGCGATCAGCCTCATCGTTGTCGGGAAGAAGCCGCAGCAACAGCGGCCGGAACTTCGGATCGAACGCGGCCATGTCGTCGCTCAGGCCGGCCATGTCAAGCAGGGCTGAGGCAAAGTGCAGCGAGAGAGCCGGCTTCTCCTGCGCGCCGCGCAGCATGGCCAGTTTCGAGCGCGGCCCGGCATGCTCTTCCGCCAGCAGCAGCGCCTGCGTCATGCCCTCGTCGTCATCGTTGTCGATGGCGTCGATGATGTGCGCGAGCTGCACATCCGCGACGGAACCGGGCGTCTGGTCGTGATCGATGAGCGTGCCCAGCGCCTGGGCCCGCGTTTCGATCGACGAATGCGTAAGCAGATCACGCAGGCGCGCGTAGTATTTCTTGCCACCGTGCGCGCCGAGAATCTCGATGTCGCGCCAGTCCGGATCCTCCAGCGCGGCAGCAGCCTCGGTCTCGGCGTCGCGCTCAGGCTGCGTCATCTGCTCGAAGGCTTCGAGGTCGTAACCAATGCCGTCGTGCCACTGCTCGTAGCCGATGGTCTTGCTGGCCTGGAACGTGGAATAGGCGGGTGAATGGGTCATGGTCATAGGATGCGTTCCGATAGTTCAGGCGCATAAAGGAGCCTGTACACCCTCAAACGCAAACGCCGGCCAACATCC
>DATKJG010000155.1:0-2492 GCA_035543215.1 Phycisphaerales bacterium
ATCGGCCTCAGTGGTTCCATCGCAGACGATGACCTGGCCTGCGTGCTGGCTGTAGCCGATGCCCACGCCGCCGCCGTGGTGGAAACTCACCCATGATGCGCCGCTGACGGCGTTGACGGCGAAGTTGAGCAGGGCCCAGTCGCTGATGGCATCCGAGCCGTCCTTCATCGCTTCGGTCTCGCGGTTGGGCGAAGCGACCGAGCCGCAGTCGAGATGATCGCGGCCGATGACGATGGGGGCTTTGACCTTGCCTTCGCGCACCATCTGGTTGAACTTCAGGCCGGCCTTGTCGCGCTCGCCCAGGCCCAGCCAGCAGATGCGCGCGGGCAGGCCCTGGAAGGCGACGCGCTCGCGCGCGAGCTTGATCCAGCGGTGCAGCGACTGGTTGTTCGGATTGTTGGGCGGGAAGAGTTCCAGGATCGCATCATCAGTCGCCTGGATGTCGTACGGGTTGCCCGACAGAGCCGCCCAGCGGAACGGGCCGCGGCCGGTGCAGAACTGCGGCCGGATGTACGCGGGCACGAAGCCGGGGAACGCGAACGCGTCGGCGTAGCCGTTCTCCTTGGCACGCTGGCGGATGTTGTTGCCGTAGTCGAAGGTTTGCGCGCCCAGCGTCTGCAGCCGGACCATCAACTTGACGTGCTTGGTCATCATGTCGATGGAGCGGCGCGTGTACTCATCGGGCTTGTCGCGACGCAGTGCATCGGCCTGCTCGCGGGTCAGGCCCTGCGGGTAGTAGCCGTTGAGCGGATCGTGCGCGGAGGTCTGGTCGGTGAGCGTGTTCGGCGTGATGTCGCGCTTGAGCAGGGCCTCGAGAAGATCGACAGCGTTGCCGAGCCAGCCGATGGAGACCGCCTGACCGGCGGACTTCGCCTCCAGCGCGCGGTTGATCGCCTTGTCCAGATCATGCTCAATCACATCGAGATAGCGGTCGTTCACGCGCTTCTCGAGGCGTTCGATGCACATCTCAGCCATCAGGCACACGCCTTCGTTCATCGTGATGGCCAGCGGCTGCGCGCCGCCCATGCCACCGCAGCCGGCGGTGACATTCAGCGTGCCGTTCAAACTTCCGTTGAAGTGCTGGCGAGCGCATTCGGCATAGGTCTCGTAGGTGCCTTGGAGGATGCCTTGGGTGCCGATGTAGATCCACGAGCCTGCCGTCATCTGGCCGAACATCATCAGGCCCTTGCGGGCGAGATCATCGAAGTTCGCCTGCGTCGCCCAGTGCGGCACGAGGTTCGAGTTGGCGATGATGACGCGCGGCGAATCCGTCGTGGTCCGCACGATGCCGACGGGCTTGCCGGACTGCACGAGCAGCGTCTCATCGGGCTCGAGTTTCTTCAGCGATTCGATGATCGCGTCGTAGCACTCCCAGTTGCGAGCGGCCTGGCCGCGGCCGCCGTAGACGACGAGGTCATCGGGCCGCTCAGCCACCTCGTGATCGAGATTGTTCATGAGCATGCGCATCGCGGCCTCGGCCTGCCAGGTCTTGCAGGTGAGGCGGCTGCCGCGCGGTGCGCGGATGATGCGCTTGGTTTCCACGGCGCTGATGGCCGGAGCAGCGGAGCGGGTGACGATGCTCATGATGCCCATCTATCGTACGCGATCGGCTGGATGAACTGCCCCGGCTGTACTGGTGGAGTTCTCATGCCGCGCCCGGCATGGTGCCGGTACGCATCGCGCTTCGCTTCAGCACCGTCAGCCGAGGTGAGCGGTTTCAAGCGTCGCACGTTTCGCTGCCGGTGTATAGGATGTCGACGACAACTCAGCCGCCAGCCCGAAACTCGCTTGAAGGAGCATGCGACCATGGCGAAGACGATGACACGGAAGTCCAAGACCGCCAAGTCTCGCGCCCCCGGACGCAGCGCGGTCGTTCGAAAGCCCATTCCGAAGCCGGTGGCACGATCGAAGCCGCCCGCGCGCAAGTCCGCAACATTTGGCCGCGCCAAGTCGATTGTCGAGGTCAAGCGTGCGCTGCCGCGCGAAGCGGCTGCAAAGGCGAAGAAGCCACTGGTTGATGGGCTTTCGCCCCAGGATCAGGCCGTGCTGAAGGCGTTCAAGCGCATCAAGCCGCTGCTGCAGCAGCCGCTCGATCCGCGCATCGGCCACCTCGTCGAGGTATTCGGAGCCGTGACAGTCGATGGCCTGATTGCGGCCGCCCGTAAGTCAGGCCTCGTGGGCGAGACGGAGGTCGCCGAGGCCATTGCGCGCGGCGAAGCGGCGCTGGGGCCAGCACCGCACGGCACGTGGGTGTGGCACGAACTGATGACGACCGACGTCGCCGGCAGCAAGCGGTTTTATTCGTCGATGTTCGGCTGGGAGGCGAGCGACGTCGAGATGATGCCGGGCTTCAACTACACGATCTTCCGCCGCGCCAAGCGCGAGATCGCCGGTCTCATGGCCATCGGCCCCGAACATGGCGACATGCCCTCGGGCTGGGGAGTCTACATCGCGGTGGATGATGTCGATGCCGCGGCCGAGAAGGCCGAACG
>DATKJG010000156.1:0-3264 GCA_035543215.1 Phycisphaerales bacterium
GACAGAGTCCGCGCCGGCCGCATTTGAGTCGGAGGAGGACGCCCCGGCGTTGCGCGTGAGCGCCGGGGCGCTCCATTTTCAGCCAGACCGGCCTTGAGCCGTTCTGTGCGCACCGGAGGCAATCCATGATCAACGCAATGCACGCCATGATCTTCGCGAAGGACGCTGACAAGACCCGGGCGTTCCTGCGCGATGTCCTGCAGCTCAAGCACGTCGATGCCGGCGAAGGCTGGCTGATCTTCGCGCTGCCACCCGCGGAGGTGGGGGTGCATCCCGTCGAGGACGGCGAGCAGCCGCAGCATCGCCTGTATTTCATGTGCGATGACATCAAGAAGACCATGGCAGAACTCAAGGGCAGGAAGGTCGAGTTCGTCGGCGACGTGCAGGATCAGGGCTGGGGCCTGACGATTCCCATGCGCGTGCCCGGCGCCGACGACATCGTGCTGTACCAGCCGCGACATCCGAGTCCGCTGAAGCCGCAGAAATGATGCGCAGACTTGCGGCTGCGTCGTTCGCGCACCGCGGGTTGGCGGCGGCTGGCCGGGCGGGTACTATTCGCGATCCCGTTTTTCCCCACGCGGATGTGGCGAAATTGGCAGACGCGCTAGATTCAGGTTCTAGTGGGAGTAAAATCCCTTGGAGGTTCGACTCCTCTCATCCGCATTCGACGTCGCTCAAAGCCCACGGTCCACCACCCGTGGGCTTTTTCCTTGCGCCGCTGTTGAGGCATGACAGCCATGCTGCTGCGCGGACTGCTGCTGCTGCCGCGGGCGAAGCGCTGGATGCGCGAGACGATCGCGGCCGCCCGGCCGCAGTCGATGTCGATCGCGGAATGCGGATTCGACCACCTGCCCGGGATCTTCTCGCGCGATCTGCTCGCGAGAGTCCGGATTGTCGAGGTCGATCAGGTTCCGCAGCCGCCGCTCGAACGCTGGGGTCTGGCTGGCGAGGCGCTGCTGGCGCGCGATGCGGCGGGCATCACGCTCGATCAGATGATCTTCGTGAAGTCCGGCCTGCAGCACGACGAGTCGCTGGCGTTCCACGAACTGGTGCACGCGATTCAGTGGAGCACACTCGGCATCAACCGCTTTCTTGCTCTCTACGGCCTGCTGTTGCTGGAGTACGGCTACGCCGAACATCCGCTGGAGGCGATGGCCTATCACCTGCAGGCGATCTTCGATGAGGGATCGCCCCTGCCCAACGTCGAAGCCGTCGTCGCGCGGCGAACGCAAGAGGCGTTCGCGTCATTTCGCGCGAGATCGCTCGGACATCGATTGGCCCTGTCGCTGCTGCCTTCGCCGCGACGGCGCGGCGCGTGGTGAATCGCGCCGATTTCCGCCACAATGCGCCGCGTGCAACGACCCGCATGGCTCACGCGCGAGGTGATCGGCTGGACGGCGTTCGATTTCGCCAACCAGGCGTTCACCATGGTGATCATCACCGCGCTCTACCAGCAGTTCTTCATCAAGCAGGTCGTGCCGATGGTGGGGACTTCGGACGAGCGCGGCAAGCGGCTGTGGGAGGCCTCCAACATCACGGCCGAACTGATCATCATCGCCGTTTCGCCATTGCTGGGGGCCCTGGCCGATTTCTCCGGCGCGAAGAAGACGTTCCTTCTCGTGACGTATTTCGGCTGCGTCGCGGCGACGTTCCTCCTTGGCCTGGCCGGGCCCGGCGCGATCGGACTGGCGATGACCTGTTACATCGTCGGCTACGTGTTCTTCGGCGCGGGCGAGAACTTTCTCAACGCCTTCCTCCCCGAGGTTGCGCAGCAGAAGGACATGGGCCGCGTCTCCGCCTTCTCCTGGGCGGTGGCCTACACCGGCGCGCTGATTTCGATGGCGGTCGGATCGATCATCCTCGCCCTCGCCGGTTCGGGCCACCTTGGTTTCGGCCTGGTGTGCGCGTGGTGCGGCGTGTACTTCCTGCTGGGCGGCCTGCCCACGTTCTTCCTGCTCAAGGAGCGCAAGCGACGCGAAGCCCTGCCCGCCGGCCAGTCGATCGCAACCGTCGGGTTTCATCGCATGGCATCCACGTTCCGCGACATCCGCCGCTACAAGCACCTGATGCGCTTCCTGGTTATCGCAATGATCTATCTCGCGGGCATGCAGGTGGTGATCTTCTACGCCGGCACGATCGCGTCCGATCTCTTCGGCTTCAGCGAGGGCAAGATCGGCATCTTCTTCACGCAGGTGATCGTGACCGGAGTCATCGGGGCGGCGCTGGTGGGGCGCGTGCAGGATCGCATCGGCACGCGCACGACCATCCAGGGGCTGCTGGTGATCTGGGCGTTGACGCTGGCGGTCGCCGGCTTCGCCACGCGCGAGTGGCTGTTCTGGGTCGCGGCCAACTTCGTCGGCCTGTCGATGGGCGCACTCGGCTCGGCCAGCCGCGTGATGGCCGGCCTGTTCAGCCCGCAGCACAAGGCCGGCGAGTTCTTCGGCTTTTACGGCATGGCCCAGAAACTCGCAGTCATCCTCGGCCTTGGATTTCAGTTCCTGCTGGGCACAATGGGCGCGAAGTTCAACATCGCCATCGGCGCCTCGGCGATTTTCTTCGTGATCGGCTTCTTCCTGATGTTTCTGGTCGATGAGCGCCGCGGCCGCATCGTCGCCATCAAGGCCGCCCGCGAGCACGTCCGAATGTACGGCGATTACGAAGGCACGATCGCAGGCGACGTGACATGAGGGATTGAGCCGCGGCCGCTTGCGGCTTAGCATGACTTTGAGCGCCGTGATCTACCTTGACAACAACGCCACCACGCAGCCGGCCCCGCAGGTCGTCGAGGCCATGCTCGCCATGCTGCGCGAGGACTGGGCCAACCCCTCGAGCATCCATCGCGCCGGCCAGCGCGTGCATCAGCGCATGGAACTGGCCCGCGAATCGATCGCGAATCTCATCGGCTGCAAGCCGCGCGACTTGATCTTCACCTCCGGCGGCACCGAGGCGGCGAATCTCGCCATCATGGGTTCGCTTCGCGCCCAGCCTGAGCGCAAGGTGATCGTCACTTCGCGCATTGAGCATGGCGCGGTGCGCACCTTCGCCACGCGCCTCGCCGCCGAAGGCTGCGAGGTGATCTGGCTGCCGAACGATACCGATGGCGTGATCGATCTCGATTCGCTGCGCGAAGCGCTGGCCAAGAGAGGCAGGGACATCGCGCTGGTCAGCGTGATGTGGACCAACAATGAGACTGGCGTCATTCAGCCGATCGAGCGCATTGCCGCAATGTGCCGCGATGCGGGAGTGAGATTCCATACCGATGCG
>DATKJG010000157.1:0-2764 GCA_035543215.1 Phycisphaerales bacterium
TTGCGTGGCAGCGGGCATTGTGAAAAGTCGAATTGACGGCGGCGCGACCGTGGCCGACGATGCATCGAAGCACGCGGCACTGCTGCGTTATCGTCTGCCACCATGTCGATCATGCAGAGTTTGCGCATTGGCCCGCCTGTCGCGTGGCTGTCCGGAACATCGATCGATGGATCCTCAACTCACCAGCACGCGACGCACGCTGCAGACGCTTGGCCTGGTCGCCGGTCCAGTGCTGGCGCTGGGAGCGTGGATCGTGCTTCCCGATTCGTTCAGAAGCGTCGCAGGCGAGACCGTGACCTTCAGCGCCGCCGGCCGCGCCACCATGGCCTTGATGCTGTGGATGAGCGCGTGGTGGCTGACGGAGGCCATCGACATCGAGGCCACGGCATTGCTGCCACTGGTGCTGCTGCCGCTGATGGGCGCGGCGACGTTCAAGAAGGCGGCGGCTTCGTACGGCGACGAGTTCATCTTCCTGTTCATGGGCGGCTTCATTCTCGCGCTGTCGATGCAGCGTTGGGGGCTTGATCGCCGCATCGCGCTCGTGACGCTGCGAATCGTCGGCTCGGGCCCGCGGGCCATGATCCTCGGGTTCATGCTCGCCACGGGGGCCATCAGTTGCTTTGTCTCCAACACCGCCACGGCGGCGATGATGATGCCGGTGGGACTCAGCGTGATTGACGTACTGCTCAAGCGCAAGCCGGACGGCGCGAGTCACGACACGGCTGATACGTCGTCGCGCAACTTCGCGCTGTGCCTGATGCTGGGCATCGCGTACGCCTCGTCCATCGGCGGCGTGGGCACGATCATCGGCACGCCGCCCAACGTCTTTCTCGTCGGCTACCTGCGCGAGGGCATCGATCCCGCGTATCGCCACGAGATCACGTTCGTGCGCTGGCTGGCGTTCGGTCTGCCGATGGTCGCGGTGTTCCTGCCCATCACATGGATGCTGCTGACGTACGTGCTGTATCCAGTTCGGATGCGCCGCCTCGAGGGCGGGCGTGAGTTCGTTGACCGCGAACTGCGCGCCATGGGACCGATGAATCGCGGCGAGTGGATCACGTTCCTGGTGTTCATGTTCGCCAGCGCGTTGTGGATCTCGCGGCCGTGGATCAGCAAGTGGACCATCGGCGAAGGCGACGCCGCGCTTCAGCCCCTGCGATTCCTGACCGACGCGACGATTGCGATGCTCGCGGCGATGCTGCTGTTCATTACGCCGGTGAATTGGAAGCAGCGCGTCTTCACCATGAACTGGGAGCATGCGCGGCGGCTGCCGTGGGGCATCCTGATCCTGTTCGGCGGCGGATTGAGCCTCGCCGCCGCGATCGAGGCCAACGGCGTTGCCGAGTTCATCGGCGGGCAAACGCAGCGCTTCGCCGGCGTGCCCGAACTCCTGTTGGTGATCATCGTCGTGACGGCGGTGGTGTTCTTCAGCGAGATCGCCAGCAACACCGCGACGGCCACGACGCTCATTCCGATCTTCGCCGCGATGGCGCCGGGACTGGGCGTGCATCCGTACATGCTGGTGATTCCCGCGGGTTTGGCCGCGAGCCTCGCCTTCATGCTGCCGGTCGGCACACCTCCCAACGCGATCGTCTTTGGCACCGGTTACGTGACGATGGGGCAGATGGTCAAGGCGGGATTCCTGTTGAACCTCATCGGCATCGTTCTGATCACGATCATCACGTACCTCGTGATCAAGCCGATGCTGATCGGATGATGGAGGTTCTAGAATCGCCGCATGCTTCGATTCGCCTGCATCATCGCGAGCGTCATGATCGGGGTGTCGCAGAATCCGCCGCAAACGGCGCCGGCTTCGCGACCTGACGATGCGGCGGCTCTTCACTGGTCGCAGCAGTTGGGGATGCGGTCGCTGCAGGTGACGCTCGCTGCGAAGACAATCGATCGCTGTGTGCTCGTGCCCGACGCCGCGACGTACCTCGACGAACTCATGAAGTGGTCCGCGGCCGGACCTGGCACGCGCTGGCCGGTGCTGATCGAGGATGATGTCCTCACGCCGCTATTTGTGCGGCGGTTCAAGCCTGCGGAATTGGTTCGTCGCGAGGCGGTGCAAACGCCGCTGCCTGCCGATGCCCTGCAGCGTCGTGCTGCGATCGAGTCGGTCATCGTGCATGCGCTCGGCGGCGATCCCGCGAAGCAGTCCATCCTGCAGGTGTTCGAGCCATCGGGTTACCGCCCGCCCGGCGTCGTGGTCGCCTCCACGGCCGATCCCGCTTGGACCGCGGCGGTGGCGCTGGCCGCCGGTCACGCTCAGCCCATCCTCTGGATCGACGACGACTTCGGGCCGGTGAACGGCGTGCTCGATGACGCATCGGCCCGCCGGCTGGCTGCGCAGGTGAGCGATGGCGTGGCTTCGCTCAAGTTCTCCAGCGCGAATCTGGGTGACGACATCGATGCCATCACGCTCTGTCGCAATCTGCCTGTCGCGGTCAAGGTCAATCTAGCTCCGGACCAACGGCTGGTGAAGGAAGGCCAGTACGCTGACGGCAACACCGCGCTCAGCGACTTCATCGGCCGCAACGCCGACGGCACGCGCTACGCGATCACGGGTCAGATCTTCGGCGACGAGAAGCGTTGCGCGTACATGGCGATGTGCAGTCTTTTCCTGCCGCGCGATTCGGCCACGCTGCTCAATGCCTATGGGCGCGACAGCGAGTGGGGGCGCTATGCGATGGAAGGCGCATCGGACATGCTGGCGAAGGCTGGTCTTGTCGCCCAGTCTCACGCCGGTCCCGATGACATGGGC
>DATKJG010000158.1:0-2333 GCA_035543215.1 Phycisphaerales bacterium
TCGACGACAACGTCGCTCGCTGGAAGAGCCAGTTCAAGCACGAGGACGGCTCGCCGATCGAGGCCAAGATCCAGGAACTCGACGCCTCCGGCATGAAGGTCTCGGTCGCGGAACTCTCCGGCGATTACCGAGGCATGGGCATGACCGAGCACGCCAAGGATCACATTCTCATCGCGGCGAAGGTCGAGACTGATGGCAACCCCGTCTTCGTGCAGTTCGTCGGCCCGAGCAAGACCGTGGACGCTAACCGCGATGCGTTCCTGACCATGCTTCGCGGACTCAAGACAACCGAACCGATGAAATGAAGCCGATTACGAATTCTCACAAGGACCTGCCCATGAAGTGCCTCAACATCCTGCGTCTGCTGCCGCTGATCGCCGTCTTCATCGCCTGCCTGGCCGCGCGCGCGCCTCGTGCGGGCGAGTTCCCCGACGACTACTTCTACTTCGCCGCCAAGCGTCCGCAGGCGCTGCGCGACATGGAGGGCAAGGCGCCGCCGGCCCTCACGCTCAAGGACTGGATCGGCGACAAGCAGGAACTCGACAAACTCAAAGGCAAGGTGGTGGTGGTTGATTTCTGGGCCACGTGGTGCCCGCCCTGCCGCGCTGCGCTGCCGCACAATGTCGAGATGTTCAGCAAGCACAAGGACGACGGGCTGATGATCATCGGCGTGCACGACGCCAACCGCGGCGCTGACAAGATGGCCGCGATGGCCAAGGACAAGAAGATCAACTATCCGCTTTCGGTGGACGACGGCGGCAAGTCCACCAAGGCCTGGAACATCTCGTTCTGGCCCACGTATTTCGTGATCGACCGCAAGGGCATCGTGCGTGCCGCGGGTCTCGATCCCGAAAGTGTGGACAAGGTCGTCGCGAAACTGCTGAAGGAAGATGCGGCACCGGCCCGGCCCCAGCAGTGACGCGATTTCGAGTTCAACTGCATCACGCAGGCGTGAAGCGCGTCCCGCTTTCCACGTAACAGTTGACCATGTCGCCGGGGGCGAACTCGGCAGGATCGTTGTCGTCCGCCAGCGTCATCCACATCGGCGCGGCGACATCGACCAATATCCTGCGCCCGGCCGTATCCACATGCAGAACGCGACCAGCGACGATGCGCGGCGCGCCTTCCAGCGGCTCGATGAACTGGCCGCCGCCGGCTGCCTTGAACATGCGCAGAGCCTTGGCGTGAATCGTGCCCTTGAGGCGCTTGCCGATGGGCGTCGTGATCGCCGCGGCGGGTATGGTCGGAACCAAGTGCAGCCGATAGTCGGTGTGCGGCAACGAGATGATGATCTTGTCGTCGGCAAACGCCTTCAGGACGCCGCGGACTGTCGCTTCCGATTGCACATCAGCCGTAGGAACGCTCATCGCGGCGATGATAGCAGGCCGCCCACGCCTGAAACGAACGGATGCTGCGATCACTGAGGCTGAGTCGCCGGCTGCGATTGCGGCCGCGCGTTGGGGCGTCGCGGGCGGCCAGCGCCGGCGCCATCGCCTGCGCCTCCCTCACCGCCGCCTGCAACACCGGGGAAGCGCCGGCCAAGTTCGGCAAACGCTTCGACCGACTTGCCGCCAAGGTGCTTGTCGAAGAACTCCGCCGTCGCCTGGAATGCGCGGCGATCGGGGACGCCATGACCGGACTCGGCGATGTACAGGTACTCGCACTCCACGCCCGCCTTCTTCAGCGCATCGCGCATGATTTCGGCCTGCTCATCTGGCACGAGGTTGTCCTGCCCGCCCTGGATGATGAGGAACGGCGCATCCTTGGCATCGACATAGTTGACGGGACTGGCGGCCTTGGCCTCGTCCTGCTTCTCGCGCACCGTGCCGCCGAGGAACTGGCTGATCATCGGCCCGCCGTTCCCGCCGGGCGCGATGCGAACGAGATCTGTCGGACCCGAGACGTCGACGACCGCCTGCACCTCGCTGCCGGCGCTTTTGTCGTTCACCGGGCCGTCGAGCGAATGATCGTTGCCGGTGACTCCCAGCATCGCGCTGAGGTGGCCGCCGGCCGAGTGGCCCCAGACGCCGATGCGATCGGGATCGATGACCAGTTGCTCGGCATGCTCGCGGATGAATCGCACCGCGGCCTTCACATCATGCACCTGGGCGGGAAATATGGCCTCGCCAGAGAGGCGGTAACTGATCGTGCACGCGAAGTAGCCGCCGCGCGCGAAGGCGATGGAGAACGGCAGGCCCATGTTCCGATTGCCGCCGGACCAGCCGCCACCGTGGATGTAGATGATCACGGGCATGGGCTGGCCGTCGGACTTCTTGAGAAAGGCGCAGTCCATCTTGAGTTCGATGCCGTGGCCGTCCTTGCCCGGCGCGGTC
>DATKJG010000159.1:0-3331 GCA_035543215.1 Phycisphaerales bacterium
CGAGCCCGACATCGAGCGCGCCATGGCTCGAGGTATTCGATACATCCACCTGCCCATCGGCTACAACGGCTTCGACGAGAAGCGCAGGCTTGAGTTGACGCGCGCCACGCGCGACGCCATGCAATCAGGCCCGGTGTATCTGCACTGCCATCATGGCAAGCATCGAAGCGCGGGCGCAGCCGGCACCATCGCCGTAAGCCTCGGCTGGCTGACCAACGAGCAGGCCACTGGGCGCATGAAAGTCTCGGGCACCGCGCCCGATTACAAGGGTCTCTACGCCTGCACCGCCAACGCGACGGTGCTCGATGCCGGGATGATCGATGCGGTCCCCGCCGATTTCCCAGAGGTTTCGCACCCGGCGACGTTCGTCAAGGCCATGGTCGAGATCGATGAGATCAACGATCGTCTGAAACTGATCGAGAAGGCCGGCTGGGTGGCGCCAGCGAATCATCCGGACCTGGTGCCGGCGGCGGAGGCGGCCCGGATGGCCGACCTGTTCCGTCTCGTCGCCGAAAGCGACAAGGCCAAGCGAAATCCCGGGGATTTCGCAGCCGCGCTCAGAGAGGATTCCGCTCGCGTCACGACGCTGGAGGAGATGCTCGTCGCCGGCGTGAAGGATCGAGCCAGACTCAGCGAGCGCCTCAAGGCCATCCAGACCTCGTGCAAGGATTGTCACGCGAAATATCGCGATTGACGCAGTGGCGCCGCCGTCGTTCTCAGCCAACCTCGATTCGGGGGTCTACCCACGCGTACAGCACGTCGACGATCAGGTTGAAGAGGATCAGCATCGTCGAGTACGCCAGCACCACGCCCATGATGAGCGTCAGGTCCTTGCTGAGCACCGCATCGACAAAATGCTGGCCGATGCCGGGTACAGCGAAGACGCGTTCCACCACGAACGAGCCGGTCATGGCCGCCGCGCATGCCGGGCCGAGGTAACTGAGCACGGGCAGGAACGCGTTCTTGAGCGCGTGCTTGAGAACGACCACATGCTCGGGCAGGCCCTTGGCCCGGGCCGTGCGCACATAGTCCGACTGCATCTGCTCGATCATGCCGAAGCGCGTCAGCCGCGCGATGTATGCAGCGAACGGCAGCGCCAGCGTGATCGCCGGCAGGATCAGATGCCGCAGACCGCCCCAGCCGCCCACCGGCAGCGCCTTCAGCCATACGCTGAACACCACCAGCAGCGCGGTGCCCACGACAAACGACGGCAGACTGATGCCGATCAGCGCCAGCATGAGCGTCAGGCCGTCGCGCCACGATCCGGGCCGCAGCGCGCCGACCACGCCCGCGCCCAGCCCGATCGCGCAGGCAAGCAGGATCGCGGCAAGCCCGAGTGTGATCGACACCGGCAATCCGGCGCCGAGGATGTCATTCACGCTCCAGTTCTCGTGCGTCAGGCTCGGCCCAAGGTCGAACGGCCGATCGTGCCTGCCCATAAGCCAACTGACACCCGATGCCTTGCCCAGGTAGTCCCAGTAGAAGGCCCACGGATTGTCCAGGTTGTACTGGGCCTTCATCGCATCGACGATCTCGGGCGGCGGCGCGCGGCCCTCTCTCTCCAGCGGGTTGCCGGGAATCAGCCACGCCAGCGCGAAGGTGATGCTGTAGATCGCCAGCAGGATCAGCGGCATCTGCAGCAGGCGGTAGGCGACTAGGCGAATCATGGCGAGTCCCGGCGACGTCCGGGCACTGTACCGGGCCGGCTCGCGCATCGCGGCGAACCGCACGTGCAGGCGCCTTCAGTTAGACTCCGCTCCAGCGCATGACGGCTCGACCATCAACGTACATCCTGATCCCGGGCATTCTCCTGGCGTGCGCGTTTCTGCACGCCGGCTGCAAGTCCGAGGGCAAGGCCTCGCGCGTCGAGTCGCTGAACGGCAGCACCGCCGGTCAGACCGGCCCGCTGTCGCCCCTGCAACTCCAGGGCAGCCTCATGGCCTATGCGGATCGCTACCTGGCCCGCATCGAGCAGGCGACCGACGCCATCGTGTCTGCTAGCACCGATCCGCGCGTGCGCATGCTCGCCCAATCCGCCAAGTACTACCCGTCGCTGGCGGTGGTGACGACCGCCGTCGATTCCGATCCCGACGTGGCCCTGCTGGACATGCTGACCGTCGCGACGCTGGAGCGCGCAGTGTGGGAGGCTGGCCGGGCCCAGGAGGAGTTCGGCTCTCTGGGCGCCGATCTGCTCGCCGCACACAGCGAACTCGAGGCAGATGCGTGGCACATCGCTGCCCGGGTGCTGGACGAGGGAGAACTGACCGCGATGCACGCGCTGCTGGATGGCTGGCTGGCCGAGCATCCGAATCAGCGCAATGTCTCGATGGTCCGCTTCGATGACTTCTCGCATCTGCGTGACAACCAGTTGCGCAGCCGGTCATCAGTGATCAAGGTCAACCTGGTGCTCGCGGACACTTCCCAGGCGGCAGCCGAGGTTCGCCGCACGCGCCTGTTCGCCGAACGCGCCATGTTCCTCGCTGGCCGCATGCCGCTGCTCACGGCGTGGCAGGTGGAACTACTGGCCTACAACCTGGCTCTGGCGCCGGAAATCAGGCAGGCCCTCGGCAACGCCGACACTGTCAGCGATTCGATCAGGCGGATGGCCGACGAAGTCAATGCCCTGCCGCAGAACCTCGACTCGCTGATCAAGGATGCGCGCGACGGGCTGAATCAGGCCGACGCTGTCGCCCAACGGCTCACAAGCGTGACCGAGGGAATGAAGGAGGTCGCCGCCGAGACCACCGACGCCGCCAACGCGCTGAACCAGATGGTGCAGAGCGCCGATCGGCTCGCGGCGCGCTTCGACAAGCCGGAAGGGGAATCCACGACGGCGCCGGACAGCCGCCCGTTCGATGTCCGCGAATACACGCAGGCATTGACGGAACTCACGACGGCGGCCCGCGAACTGGGGACGCTCATGGAGCACAGCAACCAGATGCTGGCCTCCCCCGCATGGGAAGCACGCGTCGGCGAGATTGATGCAGCGCTCTCGCGGCGCATCGACCACGTCGATCACGTCAGCATGAACTGGCTGGACAGCCTCGACGCGCGGGCCCAGGTCCTGTCGGACCGCCTGACCGTTCGCGGCATGTGGCTGATCGGCATCGGGTGCGTGGCAGCCGTGGCGACCGCCCTGATCATCCGCTTCGTGACACGACCGCGCGGCCAGACGACACGACAATAATAAAACGCCGCCGCTCCCGAACAAGGGAAGCGGCGGCGAGTTTGAATCAACGACTGTCCCGATCGGGCGAACCCGTTTACAGGCGGTCGAAGTTGAACTTCTGCCCGCCGACGGACGCCTCGCCCATCAGGCCCTGCATGTTGT
>DATKJG010000160.1:0-4850 GCA_035543215.1 Phycisphaerales bacterium
GCACGCCGAACACCACGGCCCGGTGCGAGCGGGAGCTGCCTACCAACACCATCAGAAGCGTCATCGGCGGCAAAACTCCTTCACCGAATCTGCGGCGCAAGTCCCCCCAATCCAGAATCCAGAATCCAGAATCCAGAATCGAAAAAAGCGGTGGGGGTGGGATTCGAACCCACGATCGAGGTAATCCCCGATACCGGTTTTCAAGACCGGCGCCTTCAACCACTCGGCCACCCCACCGGGGGTGTGCGCCGGGATTCTAGTGCGGCTTCAGACCTGCGGCGGCGTCATCGTTTGTCCACGACACGACGTCGATGCAATGCGCGCATGAAAAAACCCCCGGCAGAGCCGGGGGCTGATGGATTGACTCACTCTTCGTCGCCCGCGAGGAAGTTCGCCAAGCGGCGCTGTCGCACGGGGTGCTGCAGCTTGCGGATGGCCTTGCTCTCGACCTGGCGCACGCGCTCGCGCGTGACCTTGAAGATGCGGCCGACCTCTTCCAGCGTGTAGGTGTAGCCGTCGCCGATGCCGTAGCGCAGCTTGAGGATCTCGCGCTCGCGGTAGGTCAGCGTCTTGAGCACATCGTTGATGCGGGCCTTGAGGGCGTCGTTGGTCGCCGTCTCGGCCGGGGCCTGCTGCGTTTCGTCCTCGATGAAGTCGCCAAAGTGCGAATCCTCGCTCTCGCCCACGGGCCGGTCGAGCGAGATGGGGTGGCGGCTGATCTTCATGACCCGGCGCGTCTCATCGATGTTCATCTTGGCCCGCTTGGCGATCTCTTCCATCGTCGGCTCGCGGCCGAGCTCCTGCAGCAGGTGCTTCTGGATCGTGCGCAGCTTGCTCATCGTCTCGATCATGTGCACGGGCACGCGGATCGTGCGCGCGTGATCGGCGATGGCGCGCGTGATGGCCTGGCGGATCCACCACGTGGCGTAGGTGCTGAACTTGTAGCCGCGCTTGTACTCGTACTTGTCCACGGCACGCATGAGGCCGGTGTTGCCTTCCTGGATGATGTCGAGGAAGGGCAGGCCGCGGTTGCGATACTTCTTGGCGATGGACACGACCAGGCGCAGGTTGCCGCCGGAGAGGTCGCGCTTGGCCTGCTCGTACTCCCGGAAGACGGTTTCCATCTCCATGAGACGGCGGCCGAGTGCCTGCGGCGTTTCGAGGACGAGGTTCTGCAGGCCGGCGATCTCCTCGCGCATCACCATGATGTCATCAGGGTCGTAGCGCTGCGGATGCTTCTCGGCCCGGTCGATGTCCTTGAGCAGGTGCTTGACCTTCTTGTTCACGCCCTGCAGTTTGCGGAACAGCGGCTGAATGCGGCCGGTGCGCAGGCAGCACTCTTCGAGCAGGGTGCTGACCTTGCGGCGGCGGTAGTTGATCTCCTCGGTCAGGCGCTGCCTGCGCGATTCGGACGCAGAGGGAGTGAGGAACTGGTCCCACGCCTCGCGGTTGAGGTCGAGCAGGCGGCGCACGGTGGGAAGGTTCGCGGGAATGCGGAAGGCGACCTTGTCCTTGGCGTTGCTCTCGGCGGTTGAGATGCGCATCGTGCGATCAAACGGCAGGTGGCCGTCGTGCACCTGCTGCAGCGTCTCGACCGCCTGGTTGGCGACGTAGTCGGATTCGAGCACCCGGCGGCGGAAGATCATGCGCGTCGTCTCGATCTTCTTGGCCAGGCGAATCTCCTCCTCGCGCGTCAGCAGCGGGATCGTGCCCATCTGCGTGAGGTACATGCGGATGGGGTCGTCGATGCGCTTCGATGAGGAGTCGGCGATGGCCTGCTGGATCGCCATTTGCGTCTCGGCGTCGTCGAGCAGGTCTTCATCGTCATCCTCCGGGATGATCGTGGGCGGCTCTTCGCTGTCGGGATCGATCTCGGCGTCGGCAGCGGCGGCAGCCTTGGCGGCGGCGGCGCTGGGATCGCCGTTGACGGTGGCGGCAGCGGCCGCAGCGGCGGGGGCCGCTGTTGCTGAGCCGTTGGCGGTGGCCGTGCCATTGGTTGTCGCCGGCGCGGCCGCGGCGGCCGATGAGTTTGGCGAGGGTGCGAGCGGCACCTGCTTGCCGCCGGGCCCGGTGCCGACGCCCGCGACCGGGCGCTTCTCGGCCTTCTTCGGGTCATCGCGCTTGAACTTGAGGTTGGTTTGCAGCGGGGCCTGGAAGGTGCTGTACTTGTTCCGCCGCACGACGTCTTCGTCGATGAACTCGATGCCGAGCTGCCGGCACAGCACCAGCAGCTCATCGAGTTTCTCCGGATCGACCATTTCGTCGGGCAGGGTGGTGTTCAACTCCTCGTAACTCAGCCACCGCCGGCGGTTGGCAAGTTCGATGAGTTCGCGAAGCGTGGGATGCAATTCAGGCAGGGTCAGGCTCACGTCGTGGCTCCCGTTGTGGCTCTGGGCTGAAACCTGGCTTGGGTTTAGTTCGAGTACGCTCGTCATGGGGTGTACTAGGCTCAAATCGATCTGCTTCAACTACTCATTCATGCGACGGCGGCCAGTCGAACCGACCGCGAATCGCAGGCGTTTCATGTGCGAACCCCCCGGCCGATGGCGAAAGCGATGCGCCCGGCCTGCCGACGGCTGTTGACGATCTCGCGGGCCCGTTCCAGCGGGTCACCCGCGGCGCCGGCCTCGCCGTCCACCACTTCCTGCAACTGTTCGTGACGGCCGCAGCGCTCCAGCGCCTCCCACGCGCTGCGCACGGCCGGTTCGAGATTGGATGCGTCCTCGCCCGCGAGCCGCTGGCCATCGAAGTACAGGCGCGACGCGATCGTTCGATGCTGCTGATCCTCGATCGCGCCGAGCAACTGCTGCACGGTGAACGATGATGCGGCTTCGGCACGCTGCGCGACGAAGGCCGCGACAGCCCGGCTCGCGGGATGCTGGAAGCGTTCGATCGACAGCGCGCCGCGTGCACCGCCCATGTCGACGGCAATCTCATCCAGCACGCGCAGCGACAGGGCCGGCTCAAAGACCACCACGCCCAGCAAGTCGAACTCAGCCAGGCGCCGGGTCCGCGAGATGATCGTCTCGTCCTCGTCGTGCTGCGAGGTACTGGCATCATCTGCTTCCGGTGCCGTGGCGGCGACCGCCGGCTTGCGCGCGGCAGCGGTGAACTTCGCCAAGGCCTGCTCGATCGCGCCGACGGGCAGCCGCATCAACTCAGCAAGGCGCGTCAGGATCAACTGCTTGCGCACGCCCTGCAGTGAGGCAAAGCCGACCTGCGCGAGTTCCTGAAGGAAGCCTTCGAGCCGCTTCTGGCGGCCGCTGAGGCTGGAATCACCCGATGCCGCCAGCGTGCTGCGGAAACGTTCGATCTTGTATTGCAGGGCATCGGCGGCGGCCTCGAGCGCAGCGTCGAACCGTGCGCGCCCGCCGTCCTGCTTGATCAGTTCATCGGGATCGAGCCCGTCGGGGAGCACGCAGATCTTGATGTCCACATCCTCGGCGAAGAAAACCTGCAGGGCGCGATCAGCGGCTTTCATGCCCGCCTCGTCGCCGTCGAAGAGCAGGATGACGGTATTGCAGAGTTTGCCGAGGATGCGCGCGTGCTGCGGCGTGAGGGCGGTGCCCAGCGTCGCGACGGCATTCGTGACGCCCGCCTGGTGGCAGGCGATCACGTCGGTGTAGCCCTCGGTGATGATCGCTGCGTGTTTCTCGATGATGGCGCGCTTGGCCAGGTGCAGGCCGTAGAGCGTCTTCGACTTGTTGAAGAGCGCGCTCTCGGAGGAGTTGAGGTACTTGGGTTCGTCCTCGGGATTGATCTTGCGCGCGCCGAAGGCGATGGGGCTGCCGAGTTCATCGCAGATGGGAAACATCACGCGATTGCGGAAGGCGTCGTACTGGCCCTCGCTCTCCTTGCGGAGTTTGAGCAGGCCCGCGCTGACGAAGGGCTCGACCGGCAGGCTCTGGCGGCGGATGCGGTTGAGCAGGCCGTCCCAGGCGTCGGCGGCTGCGCCGAGCATGAACGCGTCGACCATCTCAGGGCTGATGCCTCGCGTCGCGATGATCTCGCGCGCTGCTGCGCCCAATCGTTCATCATTAAGCGTCCGACGGAAGTGTGCGGCGGCGAAGGCGTTGGCCTTCTTCACATCCATGGGCTTGGGGCCCGCGGCCTCGGCGGCATCGCGCTTCCACGGCGTGAGCGTGATGCCGGCCTTCTGCGCGAGGAGGCGCAGGGCCTCGGGGAAGTCCATGCGGTGATACTGCATGACGAAGTCGAAGCAGTCGCCGCCCGCGCCGCAGGCGTGACACTTGTAGAAGGCGTTGCCCTTGTGCGTGACGACCGCCATGGACGGCGTCTTGTCGTCGTGGAACGGGCACAGGCCGATGTGCTCTCGGCCGCGCGGGCGCAGAGGAATGCTCTCGCCGATCAGCCGCAGCAGATCGGTCGCCTCGCGCACGCGATCGACGTCGTTATGGCCGCCAACTTTGCTCAAACGCGAATGCTCATCCTGCGCTTCACGAAGATCACCAACACGCTCGCATGCCACCAACCGCGAACTGGCCCACCTGCATCGCTGCTCAGTCGCGCGAGGCGCGACTGCCGGTCGTTGACCTCCACCAGTCAACGTGACGGAACCTCTGCCGATGCCGAGGCTGCGACACAGATAGATCAATTGTTGGACGTGCTGCGCCGAGATCGTCCATGAACTGCGGACTCAGCCGATCGCGTCGCACGACGCTGGGGTTGGGGCACTCCGATGAAACCACACGGCACCGCATGGGTGGGGGTTCGAAGGTGGAGTCGGCCCCCGGGTAGGGGCGTGCGTTCGATCTGCGGATACCGTACGCCCGATTCAGGTTTGGTCAAACCGAATAGAGCAAAATTCCACTAGATGGGGAATATTCTGC
>DATKJG010000161.1:0-3568 GCA_035543215.1 Phycisphaerales bacterium
AGAATGGTGATCAGTGCGTCGTACGGCCAGTCGGGCAGGGCAATCTCAACCATCTGTACGCCCGTCTTCTTGATAGCCTCAAGGGCGGCTTTGTCCGGATCGGTCGCGCGCTCGAACCATGCGGGACTGAAACCGACACGCAGATCCTTGAGCGGCAGGGTTGCGTCGAAGGCGAACGGCATCTCGACCGTGCATGGATCGCCATGATCCTGGCCGTTGATCGCGGCCAGGACCAGCGCGCTGTCCTCGACACAGCGGCAGATCGGGCCGATCTTGTCCAGCGACCAGCACAGGGCCATGGCGCCCGCGCGGCTGACGCGTCCGAATGTCGGCCGCAGGCCGGTCGTGCCGCAACGCATCGAAGGCGAGGTGATCGAGCCCAGCGTCTCCGTGCCGATGCCGAAGCCCACGAGCCCGGCAGCCGTCGCGCACGCCGAGCCGGCGCTCGAACCGCTGGAACCCTGCTGCGGATTCCACGGGTTGCGCGTGCGGCCGCCGTACCACGTGTCGTTCATCGCCAGCGCGCCGAGCGTGAGCTTGGCGACGAGCACCGCGCCGGCCTCATCGAGTTTCTTGACCACCGTCGCGTCGGCTTTCGGAACGTTCTCGACCCATGGCTCGGCCCCCCAAGTCGTGCGAATGCCCGCGGTGTCGAGTAAATCCTTGGCGCCCCAGGGGATGCCGTGCAGCGGGCCGCGGTACTTGCCGGCGGCGATTTCGGCATCGGCCTGCTTGGCCTGTTTCAGGGCCCGCTCCTCGCACAGCGTGATGACGCACAGCAGCGTCGGATCATATGTTTTCAATCGTTCGAGGTAGATCCCGGTCAGCCGCGAGGAGGTGAGTTTGCGCGCCTGAATCCAGCGCGATAGTTGCGTGACAGGCGCGAAGGCGATGTCCTCATCGCTCTCGGGCAGCGGGCCGGGATCGGCGTTGCTCCAGTTGCTGGGCGCCGGCTGAAGGTGGTACGCGACGCCCGGAAGGCGCGGGTCGAAACGCATCGCGGGCGAGAGCGAGTTGGGCAGCGGTCCGAGTTTCTGACGCGCCGCCATTGTCGCGACCTGCTCGCCGATCGTGCGCGACATCATCTCGCGCTCGGGCGGCGTGAACGAGATGCCCGCCAGTTCCTCGGCGGCGGCGATGACATTGACATCAACCGGCTGGGGTCGCGATGCATCCTGCTCGCCGGCGTTTGGACGGCTCGCAGGCGCGGTCGTCGCAGCCTGCTGCGCCAGCGATGGCGCGGTCATCAACGCTCCCGCGGCGAACACGCCCGCACTCAGTATGAACTCGCGGCGACTGGCATCGGACGAAAGGTCAGGCAGCGTCATCGGCGACTCTCCTGCAAGAGCGTACCAGCAGGCAGCCGCATGCGGTACCTCATCTTGGACACTACGGCCGCTCGCGAGGAACCATGTCAATCGCCACCGGATAGTGGTCGGAGGCGTATCCCGCCGGCCGCGGGTCCTTCTCGTAGTCGTAGTTGGCCGGCGGCGCGATCGTCCCGTACACGAATCCGCTGCCCGGCACGTACTCGCGGAACCCGGCGCTGTTGAGCAGGATGTAGTCGAGCACCTTGTCCGACTCGTGTGTCTTGTACAGCTTCGATTCGGGGCTGTCCTTGTCGATCAGGCGGTAGGCCATCGTGTCGATCATGCCGGCGGCCAGGTAGACCCGCATCGACTTGTCCCATGGCGCGCAGTTGAAATCGCCCATGACGACGATGTTGCGGCTTGGATTCTGCGTTTGCAGCTCATCGATCAACTGCACCATGCGCAGCGCCTCCGCTTCGCGATGCCAGCCGAACGATGGCCCCGCCTTGTGGTGCATGGCGAAGACAGTCAACTCGTAACCGTCGTTGATCTTGATGGTGGTCATCAGCGGGCTGCGCTGGAAGGTGAGATGCTCGTTGCCGGCGGGTATCTTCGTCCAACCTTCGCCTTCGCGCTTGACGTTGTCCAGCGATTCGTTGAGCCAGACGCGCGTTTCGGTGATGGGAAAACGGCTCATGATGCTCTGCTCGACGCCGCGGTAGTAGCCTGCATCCTTCGACGCCAGGTACCTGTAGCCGGCATCGGACAGGAACGTGTCGCGGAACCACGTCAGCGCTTCGAGCGATTCAACCTCCTCCAGCGAGATGATGTCGGCATCGACAGCCTTGATGGCGGCCGCCAGCCCGGCACACCGTTCGTCGGGGGTGGGCGTTTTGATGTCATCGAACTCGCCCTGCAGCGTCGGATCATCGACGTGATCGAAGAGATTCAGCGTGTTGTACGCCGCGATGCGCACCGTGCCGGGCCTGCGCGGCAGCGGCTTCTCCAAGCCGAAGCGATGCGAGCCGGGAGTCTGCCTGGGCGCTGCAGGAGCGGCTGGTCCGTCTGAGTTCTGTTTGGGCGAGGGCGGCGCAGCGGCCAGCAATCCGGCGGCGAAGATGCTGACGGCGAAGAGAATCGTGCCTGAACGGTTTGCGGACATCGGGGCTCCAGCGTTGAAAACGCACGAGTGTAGCAGGCCGTTTCAGCCGCATTGGCGAGCCGTCAGGATGTCGCGATTGTGCAGGCTAGGTTGGGATGCGCGGTCGCGAGATGGAGTCGCGCCTTGTGGACTGATGATTCAGTCTCGGGCGTTTGTGACCGGCGTCCGCAAATCAGACTCTTTGGGGCGCCATGAAGCACGCCCGCTTCACAATCGCGTTCTCGCGAGGGGTGGCACTGCTCGCTGCCGCTCTGGTTGTCGCATTGCTGACTGGCTGCGTCGCTGCGGAATCCAATCGCTATCGCGGCACCGTGTCGCGCTCGGTCGCACCCGATGGCTCGGCGAACGCCGAGGTCGCCGGCGCGTTCGGCATGATGCGCGGCGAGAACCAATCCGCCGTCAACATGGCAGCAGCAGGCGATTCATCCAATCCGTGACCAGTGGACTTGTGCGCACCCAGCGGCTCAGCCGCCGCTCTTGACGCCATCGTTGGCGGCTTGCCGCACTTCACCTGCCATCGTGCCCAGTGCACGGGCCTGCAGGATCAGCAGGGCCGTCTCAAGTTGCGGGTCGATGCCCTCGGTCAGCAGCTTCATCACATCCGGCCGCTTGGCGGGATCAGGATCGACGTTGCCGTGATCATCCTGCGGCAGCGCGTCGGCCTTCTGACGCAACTCCAGCGCGTCAGCGGCCTGCTGCGGCGTCATCTTGACGACGACATTGGGATCAACACCCCAAATCTTCTCGCCCGGCCGCTTGTGTACAAGGCGGCCCTTGCGGCCCATGGCTACATCTTCCTCTGAGGCGGGGAGACGGTAGTACTGCGTCGTGAGTTTCAGTCGCGCGTTGGAGGCGATGGGATGCACCGTCTGCACGCTGCCTTTGCCGAAACTCCGTTCACCCACCACCACCGCCGAATCGTGCGCCTGGAGGCAGCCGGAGACGATCTCGCTGGCGCTGGCCGAGCCCTGGTTGACAAGCACGACCACGCCAACGCCATCAACGTCCCACGTGTGGCGCGGATCAGCTCGCTGATCCTCCCACGCTTTGCGGCCGTTCTTGTCCTCGCCTGAGACGATCACGCCGCTCTTGACGA
>DATKJG010000162.1:0-4887 GCA_035543215.1 Phycisphaerales bacterium
CCGGTGGAGCCCAGCACAATCAGACGCCGGGTTGTCGCGCTCGCTGCATCAGGCATCGCCGGATCATATCTGCCCAGCGTCGCGCGATCGGCGTCGGTCATTCATCATCGCTGCCGCCTTCGCGGGCACGCGAGGAGACGGAGACCCGGCCGGCGCGATAAAGCGCACGGCGAGGTCTCTTCCCGGGTGGGGCGCTCCCGGGCTTCGGGGCGCTCGGACCCGTTCCGACATCAGCGCGCGAGGCGTCAGCAGCCTGCGGCTGCGCCGCGCCGTCAGTTGGTTGCCGGTTGCTCGTGCCGGAATTCATGTCGCTGGACGCTCCGTGGCCCTTGTCTCGGCCGCGCCGTCGCCTGCGACGCCGCTTGCGCGACCCGTTCCCGGCTTGTGCATCAGCGTCGCCGCTGTGTGCATTCATGGTACCCAATTCGACGGATTCAACCGATGTCGTGGGCGCGTCGCCACCCGAATCGTCGGTCTCGTCTTCCGCTGCCGGCCGTTGAGCACTCATGCTTCCTACTGGCTGCGGCTGAGCCCCATTGCCGCCTCGCCCTCGCCGGCCGCGACGCCTCCGGCGACGCTTCCGGCTGCCGGTGCCTTCAGGCTGCAGTTGCTGCTGATCGCTGCCCGCGGCGGGGCCAGCATCATCAGCATGAAGAGGCTCGTCGGCCAGCGACGTATCGCCTGCGAACATGTGCCGAATGACATCCGCTTCCTCGGCCGAAACCGATGAAAGTCCGCTGGTCACATGATGGACGGTCGGCTCGGGCTCCACACGGTTGATCAATTCGCTGGTCGACACGCGCAACTCGCGCGCGAGTTCATGCACGCGAACGTTCTGGCCATCGACATCCTGCGCACCCGATGACGGCGGGGCCATCGCCCCCTCGGCATTCGGCGCCGTCGGCAGCGGCTGGCCGTCGGGACCGAGGCGCTGCTGCCCCCCACCGCCGCGCCCGCGCCGCCCGCGTCGACGTCGTTTGCGCCGCTTGCCGCCTTCACCCGGTTGGCCGTGAGCATGCTCATGGTGAGGATGTCCCGCTCCCGGTGCAGGCTGCGTCTGAACAGTCTCGCCCTGTGGCTGCTCCTCGGCTTCATCCTCGTCTTCGCCGGCGATGACATCGTCCTCTTCCTCGTCGTAGCCCAGCGCCTCGAGTTCCTCATCGAAATCGCCCGAAAGCGCGATGGCCGTGGCGTCCGCAGGTCCGCGTCGGCCACGCCTGCGGCGCCGACGACGACCGCCACCTTCCACCACTTCGGTCTCGTCCTCAACCGCAGCTGCCAGCCGCACCTGCTCGGCTTCGAGTTCCGCCATCGACGGCCGCTCGAGTGGCGGCAAGCGCGTGATGTCGATGTCAGCGTTCCGGTCGTCGTATGCGTAGTAGTCAACGCGATCGGCAGCGATCGCTTCGCTCACGCGCACATCGACTCGTTTGTCGCTGGCGTCCTCCATCCGCACCAGTTCGCGGCGCTTGGCCGACAGCAGCACGCTGGCAACGCGCGGCGAGCAGGCGACTTCCACGCGCCGCACGCGCTCGTACTGCAGCAGGTAGCCGATATGCCGCGCCGCATCGGCAGCAACAGAATCGGGATTCTTAATCTCGCCATGCCCGTTGCAGTGCGGGCAATCCATAAAGTGGGCTTTGCGCAGACTCGGACGCATGCGCTGCCGCGTCATCTCCAGGATGCCGAACTCGCTGATCGGCGCGGTCGTCGTGCGGGCGCGGTCGCGCTTGAAGTTGTTGAAAAAGCGTTCCTCGATCGCCTTGCGATGCTTGGGCGAGCGCATGTCGATCAGGTCGTTGACGATCAGGCCGCCCAGGTCGCGGAGACGCAACTGCCGGCAGATCTCGTCGGTGGCCTCGATGTTGGTCTCGTACGCGTTGGTCTCGCTGTCACGAGCGCTGCGGCTGCGTCCGGAGTTCACGTCGATCGCCACCAGCGCCTCGGTCTGATCGATGACCAGCCTGCCGCCCGAAGGCAGCGGGACTTCGCGTGCGTGAATGAGTTCGATCTGCCGCTCGATGTCGAAGGTGTGGAAGATGGGCGCGGCCCTTCGATAGTGCATGACCTTCGGAGCCGAGCGCGGCGCCACCACGCTCAGGAACATGTTCACTCGATCGAACGCCGATTCCGAATCGACCACGATCGTGCTGATCGAAGGCCGCAGCACATCGCGAATCGTGCGGATCAGCAGATCGCTTTCGGTGTACAGCTCGCATGGCGCTCCCATGCCCTTGATGCGCTTCTCCATCACCTTCCATAGGCGCATGAGATACGCCGCATCGCGTTTCAATTCTGTCTTGGTCTTGCCGAAGCCCGCCGTGCGCAGAATGAAGCCGAAGCCCTCCGGCAGATTCAGCGAGTCGAGGATCTTGCGCATCTCGCGGCGCTTCTCCTCATCTTCCACCTTGCGCGAGACGCCCACGCGATCCATGTCGGGCATCATCACCAGCAGCCGGCCGGGAATGCTGAGATACGACGTGAGCGTCGGGCCTTTGGTGCCGATGCCTTCCTTGAGCACCTGCACGAGAATCTCATCGCCGCGCCTCAGGGCTGCCTGAATGGGCGGCCGCTCGCGCCGGGGAATCTTCTTGCCCACGCGCTCGGTTCGCTCCTCGCCCGGGAAATACTTGGGATGCAGGTCGGAGATGTGCAGGAAGCCGTTGTTGCCCTGGCCGTAGTCGATGAACGCGGCCTGGATCGCCGGTTCGACGTTCACCACTCTTCCCTTGTAGATGCTTCCGACATCCGTCGCGGTGGCGTGGCGCTCGGTGTACAACTCGCCGAGGTGGTTCTCTTGCAGGATCGCGATGCGACATTCCTCGCCGGGAACGTCGTTGACGATCATGACCTCGGGTGCGTCTGTAGTTGTCTGCTTCCTGCTCTTGCTTGCTGGCGACACTGGGCGTGCTCCATTCCTTGGGGCTCGCCCGAAGAGGCTCCATCAGCCCCCGGCCTTGCCGGGGGGCAGCGCGTTGCATTCATCATTGATGACGCGGTCGTTTCGCACAGACGCCATCAACCCACCGGTGAGACCGGGGTTGGGCGGTGTGTGCGTTCGCATCTGATTATCCAATCGCACCGCGAGTAACTCGTCGGGCGGCCGTGACTCGCAAACCGGGCCCGCATCCGCTCATCGCTGTCCGCATCCGCTTCGACGATTGCCGAGGCGCCGCTGAACGCTGATAGCTGATTGCTGACCGCTGCGCTCGCGGCCGATATTCCATCAACTCTCCCGCGCCTGCGACCCGTCCCCCCACGACATTGCATAGTGTGTGGGAGCGGCGGACCATCCGCCGGGGCGACGCGAGAGCAACTTCGTTCCTGAAGTTCTGGCATCCGCCGGTTGTTGAAGCCCGCGGATCAATGCACGCGATCGACCATGCCGGTCCATCGCCGCGAATGTCGTTATCGGCGTTCGCCGCCGATGACTTGATGAGTATAGGCGCGGCGGCAAAGCCGCGCTTTACCGCTCGATCTCCCCGTCGCCGGTCTCCGGCAGCACGCGATTGAGTTCCGCGCGCATCGTATTGAGCACCTGCCGCTCGCTGTCGAAACTGCCGACCTTGCGCGCCAGGCGCTCGCACGTGGCGACATCTACCGCCCGCACCACGCGCTTGATGAGCGGAATCTGGGCCGGCACCAGCGAGAGATTCCGCAGCCCCAGCCCGATCAGCAGCATCGTGAACTGCGGGTCGCCGCCGATCTCGCCGCACAGGCTCACCTCGGTGTTGAAGCGCTTGGCTGCGCGAATCACGCTCTTGATCAGGTGAATCACCGCGGGGCTCGCGCCTGTGTACAGGTTCGCCACCCGCTCGTTGCCGCGGTCCACCGCGAGCGTGTACTGGATCAGGTCGTTGGTGCCGATCGAGAAGAAGTTCACTTCCTTGCTGAACGTCGAGGCCATGATCGCCGCGCTGGGCACCTCGATCATGATGCCGATGGGAATCCTGCGATCGAAGTCGATCCCCTCCTCCTCGCACTCCTCCATCACATCGTTGAGGATCATCTTGGTCTGACGCAGTTCCATCAGCGTCGAAACCAGCGGGAACATCATCTTGATCGGCCCGTGCGCGCTGGCCCGCAGAATTGCGCGCAACTGTGTCTTGAACATCGGCAGGTTCGCAAGGCAGTATCGGATCGACCGCAAACCAAGGAACGGATTGCGCTCCGGCTCCTCCTGACGTTCCTGCGTGTACTTGTCAGCCCCCAGGTCCAGCGTGCGAATCGTCAGCGGCCTGCCGCGCAGCAGTTCCACCGCATGCCGGTAACTCTGGTAGTGCTCCTCCTCTGTCGGCTCGGTCGGATTCGTCAGATACAGGAACTCCGTGCGATACAGCCCCACGCATTCGCCGCCGTTGGCCAGCAGGTTGCGCACCTCGTGCGGGAACTCGATGTTGCCGCACAGGTGAATGTGCGCGCCATCGGATGTGACCGAAGGCAGGTGCACGATCTCGCGCAGGCTCGCCGCCGCCCCCACCGCCCGCTGCATGTCGGCCCGGTACTCAGCGAGCGTCTCCTCATCAGGCTGCACAATGACGGTGCCCGTCTTGCCGTCGATGACCACAAGATCGCCATCATTCACCATGCGGCTGACGCTGTGACAACCGACGACGACGGGAATTCCCAGTGCCGCTGCGACAATCGATGTATGACTCGTGCGGCCGCCGGCATCGGTCGCGAAGCCGATGACCTTGTTCACATCCAGCGCCGCCGCCTGCGCGGGTGTCAGTTCGTGCGAAATCACCACGACCTGGTCAGTGATCTTCGCCAGTCGATCGCGCGACTGGCCGATGAGTTTGCCCAGCAGCCGCCGATCGAGATCCATCACGTCGTTGGCCTTCTGTCGGAAGACCTCCGATCCCATCGCCCTGAAGCGGTCCGCCA
>DATKJG010000163.1:0-4456 GCA_035543215.1 Phycisphaerales bacterium
CGATGCCGCCAAGCCACAGCCCGATGGCGCCGACAATCGCCAGCAGCAGATGCGCGAGCATGCGCGGCTGCAGCGAGCCGGCCCTTCTGGCGGAATCCACGTCTGAATCGTCTGGCGACAGGTCTCGCACTACGCGCGCCATGATCAGAAGCGCGATCGCGCACGCGACGCCGACGGCGAATTGCAGGTTGACGAACGGCATCGCCGGAGCCGGCGGATCGGTGAAGCGGAAGGTGAGGGTGTCGATCGTCAGCCACGCGACGCTTGCCAGCGCAGTCATCAGGATACCGCTGCCGAACAATCCGGCATGCGAACGTGCGCGACCGATGCCGAACATCGCTGCCGCGCCACCCACCCACAGCGCGGTCCACAGCAGAGCCCGCTGATGAGCCGACCCGAACGCGTCGAGCCACTGCGGAAGCGGCGCGGCTCGCGTCAGCAGGCGATCGATCTCAAACGTCAGTCCCCATAGCAGCATGCAGCCGGCAAGCACCGGCATCCACGATCGCAGATCTCGCGGCACCAGCAGCAGCGGATGCGTGGCGGACAGCGCGACTGATTCCTGATCCTCGCGCGGCACGGTCATGATCGCGCCCAGCGCCAGCAGCGCAACCGCGAGCGCTGCGCCCACGATCATCTGAAGGTTGAGCAGCGGCGTCGCGGCGGCGAACAGATCGTGTCGCATCGCAAAGAGCGTCGTTGCATCAAACATGATCCATTTCACCGCGCAGATCGTGAGCAGCCCCCACGCGAATCGCCGCAGCAGCCATGTCCGCGAGATGCCGTTCTCCTCGCTCCCGGCGAGCGTGCGCGCCAGCACCGCGATCAGCACTGACCCCATCGCCCAGGCCAGCGTGAACAGCAGTTGCCGCACATGCCCTGCGGCGAAGGCGCCCGAGGCGCGATGCAGCGCCGCCTGCGCCACGCCGCGATCGATCTCGAAGCAGATCGCGATCAGGCCGAAGATCGCCCCGCCAAGCAGGACGACCTGCCAGAAGAGGACTTGTCCGCCGCTGATTGCGGCGAGACTGGACTGGCTCGCGGGTTCGCGCTCACGCTGGCCCAGCGCACGGCAGGCCCACCAGCCGACGCCGGCGATCGCCGCCGCAAGGGCCATCTGCCAGTTCAGGAATGGAACAGCCGAATCGGCTCGCCAGGCGCGGTCAAGACGATGCAGCATCGCATCGATGACCAGCCATCGCCCGGCGGTGGCTGCGAGCATCGCCAGCGCGATGTCGAGATATGCGGCCGACTTCGCGAACTCGAACTTCCACATCGCCAGCAGCGCAACGGCGCCGAGCAGCCAGCCTGCCGTGACCGTCAGGCCGTCGGCCTGGTGCATGCACAACCCCATCCAAATCATGCTCGCAATGGCTGCGAGCACGATTCGCACGCTGCGCCATCCGGCCGTGCGCGGCAGACGATGCGCCGCGACGTGCAGCCCCACGACATTGATGATCGCGAGAATCGCCCATGGCGAAACCTCGAACTCGCCAATTGAGAACAACGGCTGGAGCACGCTGGAAGTCAAACCAAAGCCTGCGACCACTGGCAGGGTGCACACGCGCAGCGTCGCGAGCGCGCCGATGATCAGCCCGAAGATGGTGACGCCGCGCGACGGCAATCGCCGGCCCATCTCGATCGCGGCGAGCCCCATCACCAGCCAGCCGATCGCTTGGCCGAACCCCTGGAATTGCAGCGCGATCGCGGTGGCGATGAGCACGCCGCATTGCAGCCACAGCGCAACGGTCAGCAGATCGATAGGCCTGCGCACCCAGCCGCGCAGGGCCTCGATGCCGCCGCCAAACTGCAGGGCTGCGATGCCGCCGATGATCGCGACCATCGCGGCGAACGCGCCCATCCATTCAGCGCTCGTCGCCGAGCCGATCCGCAGGAGCAGGCAGCCGCCGGTCACGTAGGCAGCGGTCGCGATCAGTGTCATGATCACATTGCCGAGCGCCGCGCGGCCCTTGATCGCCGTGTACATCGACTCGATCAGCACCATCACCCACCACGCGCTCATGAAGAACATGGCCATGCGCCATTGCGATGTGTTGGTCACCACCCACGCGAACGCGACGATCAGGTGTCCGCCCAGGGCCACGAAACGCAGCGCGCCGAACGGGCTGCGCATCAGGCCGGCGAGTGCCAGCGACACGCCCAGCAGCATGCTCAGGTACAGCAACAGTTCAATGTCGTGCGTCGAATCGCCGCGCAGCAGGATGGGCGTGAGGTAGCCGCCGATGATCGACAGCACGCCGATCGTCAGGAAGCGCGTGCGGATGGTGAGCGCGAAGCCGCCGATGGCGACCAGGGCCATGAGCACGAACGCCCACTCCTGGCTGACGAGCGGCGGGCGGAAGCCGCGGAAGGTGGCGAATGCGTCGAGATAGAGCGTGCCCAGGCCCGCGCTGATCAGGCCCGCCGCGGCAGGCTTGCCGATGCGGCGCAGCGCCACTTCGCCGGCTGCCAGCAGCGCCGCGCCGAAGGCGGCGATGGTCAGGCATCGCGTCATCGGCGACAACGCGCCCCACCACCCCTGATCGATGCCGACCTTGACGGCGAAGCCGGCGGCGATGATGACGACGATCGCTCCCACCCATGCCATCCACTTGCCGCCGATCAGGACTTCGAGGGGCGTTGACGACGGACGCGCTGATTGTGACGGCGGTGGCGATGCCGTTGCGGTCTCAAGTTCGTCATCAGCCGCGAGCCGCGCAAGCGCCGACCATTCGAGGTCCTCAGCCAACGCGCCCTGCGATTCATCGGGCTGGACGGGCGTCGGCACAGTCGGTGGCGTGAGCGGCGGCGCGGCCGGCGCTGGAAAGGCTGGCGCAGGTTTGAGCGGGATGATCGGCTCGCGGCGGCGCGGGATCGGCGGCGACGGCATGACCACCGGCGGCGGCGCTGCCGTTTCGCTGACAGGCGCTTGCGCCTCGCCCTGAAACAGCCGCCGAAAGGCCTGGTGTTTCGGCGTATCGACGGCCGGCGGAGCCCCCGCCGTTGCCGCGACGTCCGTCTCAATCCCCAACCGGCGCTCGATGCGCTCCAGCCGCTCGGCCAGCCGTGCCATTTCACGCTGAAGGTCGCTGTCACTCATGTGGAGCTTGAACAGATGCGGATCGTACAGTCGCCAGAATGTTAGTATATGCTAAATATTGGGAAAGCCATGCCGTGGATTTCACGCTCTGCGAGCAGCCCCGGCGCATCTCAGAACCGATCGGCCTTCATCGGAGTCAGCTCCAGCGACGGCTTGCCGTCGAGGATGCACTCGCTGACCAGTCTCCCAGTGATCGGCCCGTACGCCAGGCCGTACTTGGCGTGACCGGTCGCGATGAACACCTTCCCGATGCGCGGGGCCCAGTCGATCACCGGCAGACCATCCGCCGTGCACGGCCGCAGGCCGCACCAGGTCGAAATGACGCGCGTCTTGTCGATGTTGCGCAGGTAGTTCTTGGCGCCGACGCTCAGCATCTCGATGCGCTTGGGCCGCAGCATCAGGTTGGTGCCGGAGAGTTCAACCGTGCCCGCCAGGCGCAGGCCGCCGTTCATCGGCGTCACCGCCACGTACGTTTCGTTCAAGACGCATGCGGTGCTGATGCACGGCTCCGGGGTCGTGAGATTGACGTGATAGCCCTTGCCTGCCTGCATGGGAACCTTCACGCCCAGCTCGCGGCAGATCGGATCCGTCCACACGCCGGCGGCGATCACCAACGTGTCGGCCGTCAGCGTATCGCCGGTGTCAGTGGTCACGGATTCGAATCGTCCATCCTTGACATCAATTCGTACAACTTGAGTCTGCGTGCGAAGGTCGACGCCCATCTCCTGTACGCGGTCGGCCAGGCGCGTCACGAACTTGCCCGGCGAGACGGCCCGGCTGTCGGTGTAGTGCGCGCCCCCCACGATTTCGTCGCGCAAAGCAGGCTCGCGCTTGCGCAGTTCATCACCACCGATGATGTCGACGTTGAAGCCGAACTTCCGCAGCAGGTCGGCTTCGAGCATGCCGTGATCCATGCCCTCTTGGGTGCGGAAGACGTCGAGCCAGCCGGTCTTGCGGTACTCGCACTCGACCTTCTCGTTCTCGACGATCGCATCCCAGCACTTGCCGGTCTCCCAGCCGTACTCGGCGAGGATCTTCATGCAACGCTCGAAGTGCTCAGCCGTGCACGCCCTGCGGAAGTTCCACATCCAGCCGAACAGGCCGAAATCGATGCGCGGCGGCACGTACAGCGGGCTGCCGCCGTCAAGCATCCACTTGATGGTCTTCCACACCAATCCCGGTCGCGGCAACGGCGGATGCCCCAGCGCGATGATGCCGGCGTTGCCTTTGGATGCGCCCGATTCAATGCGATCGCGTTCCAGCAGCGTGACCTTGTGGCCGCGCTTGGCCAGATAGTACGCGCTGCACACGCCGACGACCCCGGCGCCGATGACGATGGTGGAAGACGACACGGGG
>DATKJG010000164.1:0-6077 GCA_035543215.1 Phycisphaerales bacterium
CGGCCAACGGCGGCATGCTGGCGACGACCTTCGAGATCGCGTGCACCTTCTCCTTTGAGAAGGGCGACCGGCTCGGCTCGGCTGGCTTCGTGCTCGAGCCCTCAACAGGCTTCAGGATGCCACGCATGCTGCTGCGGCAGATCACCATCGACGATGGCGAACATGGCGACTTGACATTGCCTGAGCCCGTTCCGGCGGCCTCCACGGCGCCCGCCGGCGCGGGCGGATGAAACCAGCCCGGCTGTTCGCCAAACCATCCTGCTGGCCGTACCATGCGGCACCTCACGCTCGAAGGAGACGCCCCTGTGACCCAGTTCCCGCAGCCTGGTTACTACGACCCGACGTCGCCCTCTCAACCGACACGCGTCCGTCGAACCAGCGGCCTGGCGATCACGGCCCTCGTACTGAGCCTGGTGAGCATCATTCTGTGCTGCGCGCCGATTACGGCGACGCTGGCGATCATCCTCGGACTGATTGGCGTCGTCATCCTTGGGCCGAACTCGCCCAAGAAGGGCCGTGGCATGGCTCTGGCAGCCGTGCTCATCGGCATCGTGCTTCTCACAGTGTCGATCCTCGGCGGAATGTGGGGCTATCGCTCGTTTATCAAGCCCATCATGGTCGGCCCGCGCGAGGCGTTGACGCAGGGCTTCGCCGGCAATTTCTCGGGCTTCAAGTCGCAGTTCCATGGCGCGGGCGCGACGGCCCCGGATGTCGAGGCCCGAGCATTCCTCGACGCACTCCGTTCGCGTTACGGCGAGTTCCAGAATTGCCGCTTTGATGATTCGGGCGGAGCGTCGGCGCGGCCTCAGCCGGGTCAGCCCGAGGCCCCGTTCCCGTATCTGCTGGACTTCAGCAATCAGAAGGACGTGCCGGCCACTGCGCTCATGATCTTCGCCGATCAGGCCACCGGTCAGTTCGTCATGAAGTGGGGATCGATCCATGTCCACGACGCCGCCAATGGCGACCTGAAGTATCCGGGCAGCGCGCCGGGTCCGTCATCGTCAGCGCCCTCCCGTGGCGGTCGCGGCGGGGGTGCGCCGGGTTCGAATCCTCCGCCGTCGACCACGACAACCTCGCCCGATGGCTGAGGCGCTGCCAGCGGTCGACACTGATGCGATCGAGCGGCCCCGCGGCGGCACGAGCCGCTGGGCGATGTTCGCGCTCGGAACAAGTCTGGCCTTCTGCTGTCCGGTGCTGACGATCATCGGCCCGCTGCTGGCGGTACGTGCGCTGGTCGAAACGCGCGCCAATCCCGGCATGCGCGGGCGCGGCATGGCCATTGCGGCCTTGTGGATCGGCGTCATCGGCTGCGCCGCATGGATCGCGCTGCTGTTCTGGTGGAACGCCAACGTGCGCGACGCGATGATTCACGGCCCGCAGGCAGCGCTTCATGCGGGCATGGCAGGGGATCTTGCGGCGTTTCGAGAACAGTTCGTCGGCGATGGGGCGACGGCAGGCGACGATCGCGCCAACACGTTTTTGGCTGCCATCCGGGATCGCTACGGCGCTTTCCAGTACGCGGCGCAGGATCAGATGGCCGCTGGATCCACGCCCGCGACGGGGCGGGAGGTGACCATCCCGTATGTCCTCAACTTCGACAGGGGCCCGGTCAAGTCCGACGTGCGACTGCTGCTGTTTGCGCGTGGGTTGGAACCGCGGCTGCAGGCGATCACCATCAAGGATGCTCTGCGCGGCGAACTGACCTATCCGTAGTCAGTAACCCTCACTGCGGCGACGGTTACACTGCCGCGGTGATGTCCGAGCCAGTCATCAGCCTCCGCGATCTCGTCAAGCGCTTCGGAGACCAGATCGTGCTCGACGGCGTGAACCTCGACGTCGAATCGGGCGAAACCATGGTCATCATGGGCGGCTCGGGCTCGGGCAAGTCCACGGTGCTGCGGCACATGATCGGCTCTATCCTGCCCGACGAGGGAACGGTGCACATTCTTGGTCAGGACCTGGCCACGCTCGACGAAGAAGGGCTCAATGCCGTGCGCAAGAAGATCGGCATCCTGTTCCAGTCGGGCGCCCTATTCAACTCGCTGACCATCGCCGAGAACGTCGCCCTGCCCCTGCAGGAGCACACGAGTCTCGCGTCGAGCATCATCGAGATACAGGTGAAGATCAAACTGGAACTCGTCGGCCTGCGCGAGCATGCCGACAAGTATCCGGCCCAGATTTCCGGAGGCATGAAGAAACGGGCTGGCCTGGCCCGCGCCCTGTCGCTGGATCCGAAGATTCTCTTCTATGACGAACCGTCGGCCGGGCTCGATCCGGTCACCAGCGCCGAGATCGATCAACTCATCAACGATCTCTCGCACAAGATTGGCGTCACGAGCGTGGTAGTGACGCACGAGATGGATTCGGCGTTCCGCATCGCCGATCGCATGGCGATGCTGGACAAGGGGCGCATGCTCATGGTTGATCGGCGCGACGCCTTCGAGGCGCTGCGCGACTGGCCCGCCGGTCGGGCAAGCGAACTCGACGAATCGAAGCAGATCGTCCGACAGTTTCTCCGCGGCGACGCGGTTGGCCCGATCACGCAACGCCGCGCCATGACCAACTATGCTGACGATCTGCTGGGCGAGATCGGGCCGCGCTTCGGGCAGGGCCCGGGCGTCGAGCCGACGCGCGTGGTCAAGTAGCGGGCGATTGGAAACTCGGATTCCCAAATCGAGTTACACTGAGCCCGCCATGCCCAGTCTTTCGGAACGGCAACGCAACAACGTGAAGGCGGGGGTGTTCGTCTCCATCGCGCTGCTGTTGGGCATCGCCGTGGTCATGGTGCTGACCGATGCGATCGAGCAGTGGCGCCGGCAGACGCGCCGATACACCGTGATCTTCGATGTCGCCTCGGGCGTGCCCAACCTCAAGCGAGGGTCGGATGTGCGCGTGGGCGGCCTGCGCATGGGTGAGGTCTCCGCCATCGAGCCGCGCCTCGCTCCCGACACGCGGACGCTCAAGGAGATCGCCGTCAGGTTCAATCTCGACAACAAGGCGCAACTGTTTCGCGACGCGCAAATCTTCGTGTCGGCTCCGCTGATCGGCTCCGAAGGCTGGCTCGACATCCCCAGCGTCGGCGACGTCGCTGCGGGCGAAGCAACGGAAGGCGATGAAATTCCGGGTGCGACCTCAGCAGGCTTCCTCACGACGCTCCTGGGCAGCCAGAACAAGGACAAGGCCGGGGAGATCATCGATAACGCCGTGGAGTTCAGCGACCTGCTCGCGCGCCTTCCGACGGAATACGAGTCCCGCGTCGTTCCCGTCATCGACGATATCAAGGCGACCACGGCTGACATGCGTTCGGTGGCCGGCAACCTGAAGGAGGAGCGATGGCCGTCGTGGTCAGCCGCCATTGACGAGATCGTGACATGGGCAGGCACGGTGCCGCAGAAGATCGACGCGGCCATCGCCGAGGGGACCGCGCTTATGACCGACGGGCGCGCAGTGGTGGCTGAAAACCGTGAGCCGATCAAGACCGCGGTCGCCAACGTTCAGGACGTCACCCAGCGCATCAAGGATGAGACCGTAGACAAGGTCCATGCGCTGCTCGACCAGGGACAGGAGGGCCTGGATTCCGCCCTCGCGACTCTCAAGAACATCCAGGTCGACTACGCGGGTTGGACGACGGACGTCGGCGAAACGCTGGGCAACGCCTCGATCGCCTCGCAGCAGTTGAAGCTCGCCATGATCGAGATTCGGCGCAGCCCCTGGAAGGTGCTCTACCGTCCGAGCGCCGACGAGCTTCAGCACGAGCTGCTGTACGAGGCAGCGCGATCGTTCGCAGTGGCGGCTGCGGACCTCAAGGCGGCCTCCGCGAGCGTGCAGCGCGCGATCGATTCGAATTCACCAGAGGTGTTGAAGGACGCTGAATCCTTCAAGCGGATTCAGCAGAGCCTGGTGGAATCGCTCGAGCGATACGAGAAAGCCCAGCAGCGCATGCTGGACGTGATCATCGCCGATCAACCGAAGTAGCTTGCGGCGTGGTGCCAACGGGGGGCGCTATCATCCTGTCATGCTGTGCCGCCGGTGGATGGCTCTGTGCATCTCGCTCCTTCTGGCCGCAACGGCCGGAGTGCACGGTCAAAGCGCGCGGGATGGCGTCATCAGGCTTCCGCTTGACGACGGCCGCCTGTCGCTGCGTGAGATCATCAAGCCCATTGCGGAGCAGTTCGGCGTCGAGGATCTGGCGCCGCTCGATCGGGTGGACCGATCGATCGATGTGCGATCCTTCGTCGGCCGTGCTCAGATTGCCGCGATCGAGCGACTGACCGGCGGCGCGGTTGAAATCGACATCAAGCCTGATGCGCTGGAACTGCGGCTGGAGGAGACCCGGCTTGCAACTGCCGTGCGCGAGCGTTCGCAATCGCTGGAGCGTTGGCTTGCGGATCTGTTCAAGTACGACGCCGCGCAGCCGACGAGCCGGTTCGGACTGACGTTCATCACCGCCGACGATGCCCGCGCCAAGGTGGAAGCGCTGACGCCGCCCATGCGCGAGCGCATCATCGTGCTGGTACACGGTCTGGATGATCCCGGCATGATGTGGGCCGACCTCATCCCCGCGCTGCATGCGGCTGGATTCACCGTCGCCCGCTTCGAATACCCGAATGACGGGCCGATCGCGGAAGGTGCGGACCGGCTCGCGGCAGACCTGCAGGCGCTTCGGACCGCCGGCGTCACGCGGCTGGACATCGTCGCGCATTCGATGGGCGGTCTCGTCGTGCGCGATGCGCTCACGCGCGCTTCGTACTACGGCGGCGACGGCTCGGGGGGCGAGCGGTACCCTTCCGTTGATCATCTCATCATGTGCGGCACGCCCCATCATGGGTCCAATCTGGCCCGGCTGCGCGTGGTGACTGAGTTGCGCGAGCACGTGTTCACCGCCATGTCCGGCAAAGACGATTACCGCCATTTGGCCGGCAGCGATGGTCACGGCGAGGCGGGGCGCGACCTCCTGCCCGATTCGGATTTCCTGCGGCGGCTCAACGCGCGGCCGCTGCCATCGCACACGCAGTGCACGATCATCGCGGCCCGCATCTTGCCGATCGACGGCCACCGCGTGCAATGGCTGCTGGGCAAGGCGCGGAGAATCGCCTCCAGCGACGCATCGCCGGCGTGGCTGCGCGATTCGGCCGGCAATCGACTGGCGGAGGCCGCGGAGAATCTCGCCGACGAAGCGGTGGAGGGTCTGGGCGATGGCGTCCTGTCGATCGAATCGTCGAAACTCGAAGGCGTCGATGACTGGCAGATGGTGCGGGCCAGCCACATCGGCATGCTGCTGAATGTGGGCGGCGGCGACGAGCAGCCGCCGGCGATCCCGATCATTCTCGATCGGCTCGGCGCGGCACGAAGTCTCGATGACGAGTGACCTTGTATCCTGCCGGGAGCGTGCCTGGGCCGACGATCATCGAGATCGATTCGTTTGACGATCCGCGCGTGGATGTCTTCCGCGACGTGCGCGATGCTGATCTGCGCGGGCGCGATGACCTGTTCATGGCCGAATCGGAACTCGTGTTGCGCCGCCTGATGCGGACACCGCAGCGGCTGCATTCGATGCTTCTGAGCCGGGAGAAGTTCGCGAGAATGCGCGATGCGATCGAGCATCTGCCCGGGCACGTGCCGGTGCATGTCGCGGATCTGAAACTGATGCACGAAATCGCAGCATTTCACGTTCATCGTGGCTGCCTGGCCGCGGGACATCGATTGCCGGCGCCGCAACTCACGCTTGATGCGGCCCTTGGTTTCCTGCGCACTCGCGCGGGATTCTGCATGCTGCTCGCCGAGGGCCTGACCAACGTGGACAACATGGGCGCGCTGTTTCGCAATGCCGCCGCGTTCGGAGTCGATGCCATCGCGCTCGATTCAACCAGTTGCGATCCGCTCTATCGCAAGGCCATTCGAGTGTCGATGGGCCACGCGCTGTCGATTCCATACTCAGTCAGCAGCGATTGGCCGGGCGATCTGCTGCGACTAAGGCGCGAGTGGGGGATGACGCTGGTGGCGGCGGAACTGACGCCTGAATCGCAGCCGCTGTGGAGGATGCCCCGCGCCCAGCGCCTGGGAGTCGTGTTCGGATC
>DATKJG010000165.1:0-12198 GCA_035543215.1 Phycisphaerales bacterium
GGCGCGGCTGATCATCGTGTCGAACGTTTCGCGCACGGCGATGGCGGGGGAGGCCGCCGCCAGTAAAGCAGTCGTGACACCGTCAGCGGCCGATAAGCCCGTGGGCAAGGACGGGGCGGCGGGAGCAGGCGGAGGACGGCAGCGCGTCGACGTGCAATTCTCGCGCCGATCGGAGCGCGATCCGTTCGTTATCAGCCCCGTGCACTTCCCCAGACCAGCGCGACCCGTAGAAGTGAAACAGGAACCAAGAAAGTTGCCGACTGAACCGACCGAAGATGCTTCCCAGATTCAGGCGCGCATGCTGGCGCGTCTGCAACAGTTGCTCGGATCAGTCAGGTTGGAAGCCGTCATGGCCGGTTCCATGGCGGTGATCGACGGCAGGCGGTACCGAGTGGGGGATCGCCTGCAGGCGATGGGCAAGGAAGGGATCGAATTCACGCTGACGGAAGTGCGTGAGCGCTCGGTTGTCCTGGAGTACCAGGGCCAGCGCTTCGAATTGGCGATGTCCACCCCCGGGTCGTCCGGGATCGAGAACCCGCAGAAGTACACAGGTCAGGTCGCGAGGCAGGAGTACCCCCGAACATGAACGCCAAACACATCTATCACGGACAAAACACGGCCGGTTTTCTCATGCGCTGCGCGCCCGTTTATGCGCTCTGCGCCCTTCTGGCATCGCCGGCGCTTGCGCAAGTGCCGGCAACCCAGCCAGAGAAGGTGCAAGTTACCGATTACGGCGGCGTGAGCATGTCCGTGCAGGACACTGACCTCGCCACGGTTCTCCAGATGCTCTCAATCGACTCGAAGACGAACATCATCGTCGGCAAGAGCGTCACTGGAACCGTCAGCGTCAACCTGTACGACGTCTCTTTCGATGACGCGCTGAAGGCGATCCTCGAGCCCAACGGCTACACGTACTACCGCGAGGGCAACTTCATCTACGTCATCACGCACGAGGAGAAGGAGGCCATCGACAAGGCGCGGCGCAAGACCGAAAGCCGCATCTTCGAACTCGAGCACCTCTCCGCGGCCGACGCCACCGAGTTCATCCTCCCGCTGCTCAGCGATGTCGGCAAGGCTGCCGGTCGCGGCGACGTCGCGCCGGGCATCAAGCCCGACATCTCCGACGCCGGTGGCGAGTCCTACGCCTTCAACGCCAAGCTCGTTGTCACGGATTATAAAGAGAATCTGGACGCCGTCTCCACGCTGCTCACCGAGCTCGACACCGCGCCGCAGCAGGTGCTCGTCGAGTCCACCATTCTCTCCACCGATCTCAACGAGGCCAACGCCTTCGGCATCGACTTCACCGTCCTCGGTTCGCTCGACTTCACCGACCTCACCAACCCGCTGAGCGCGGTCAACGACCTGCTCGGCGGCGATGACTCAGGCTTCGCGCCGGCCGACAACAAGGCCCAGGCCGTGAGCTCCACCGTGGGCGGCACCGCCGGTCCCGCGGGCCTCAAGGTCGGCATCGTCTCCAACGACGTCTCGGTCTTCCTCCGCGTGCTCGATGAAGTCACCGACTCCACCGTGCTCGCACGGCCGAAGATCATGGCCCTCAACCGCCAGCGTGCTCAGGTCCTCGTCGGCGCCCGCGTCGGCTACCTCAGCACCACCGCGTCGGAAACCACCACCACCCAGACCGTCGAGTTCCTCGACACAGGCATCGAGCTGGTCTTCCGGCCGTTCATCAGCCGCAACGGCATGATCCGCCTCGAGCTCTCGCCTTCAGTCTCGGAAGCATCACTCCGCTCCATCACCGATGCCAACGGCCTGATCGTCACCATCCCCGATGAACTCACCAACGAGATCACCACCAACGTCCGCGTCAAGGATGGCGAGACGGTCGTGCTCGGCGGCTTGTTCAAGGAATCCACCCGCACCGCCCGTCGCCAAGTCCCCGTCCTGGGCGACATTCCCATCATGGGCGCCGCCTTCCGCGGCCAGGACGACTCCGTCAAGCGTCAGGAGATCATGTTCCTGATCACGCCCTCGGTCGTGCACGATGAGATCCTGTGGGCCAGCGGCAAGCAGCTGATGGACTCCGTCGATTCCGTCCGCGTCGGCGCCCGCTCGGGCCTCCTGCCCTTCTCCAACGAGAAGTTGACCGCCAGTCACAACCAGAAGGCTGTGGATGCGTTCAACAAGGGCGATATGGACCTGGCCATGCACCACATCAACAACTCGCTGCGTCTGCATCCCGACCAGCCCGAGATGGTGCGTCTGCGTGAGAAGATCACCGGCGAGCGTGCCCGCATCAACGAGAAGAGCCTGATGGATCGCGTGCTGCACAAGGAAATGATGCAGACGCCGGAAGTCGCCTCGGCCCCGACCGATGAAGCGTGGTACACCTCCTCGCCCGCGCCTTCGGTGATGCCTGACGATCAGTCCTCCTCGAGCGACCCGAACGATGTGTCCTCGGGTCAGGACAACCATCAGCCCTCGAACGAGCCGACCTCGAATCCGGATTTGTCGATGACGGATGAGCAGGGCATCTGGCAGGGCAAGTACACGCCGGCCGACCAGGTCGGCAGCATGAGCCCCGCGCAGGAGCGTTTCTACCAGGAGTATCTCACGGGCCTGTTCAGCAGTCTCGGCATGCCCGAGGTCGCCGCCCAGTTCGATGACAGCCAGAACGCGTTCTAAGCGTCTGCAGCCGTCGAACGACCAGTTGATTGAACACGAGTGTTCGGAACCTGACCTTGCACCGCGCCGCCGGCCCTCCGGCGGCGCGTGCATTTGCGCTCATGAGTTCTCGGCCCTTGTCCGGGCCGCCCTGCGGCAGTCAAGTTGGATGCCGCCCACAACCGACAATCGAACGCCTGAATCCCGATTCCAAGGACCAGACCCCATGCGCATTCGCTGCAGCATCGTTTCGCTCGCCATTCTCGCCGCCGCCGTGAGCCTGGCCGGCTGTTCGCCCTCGAAATCGGGCGTCAAGAACCGTCAGGCCGCCAACGATCGCATGAACGTCGTGGCCGCGCAGATCAACCTCGAGCAGGCCGAACAGTTCTTCTCGACCGGCCAACTTGACGAGGCGCTGCGCGAGATCGACAGGGCCATCGCGCGCTATCCCGACGCGGGTGAATACCACCTGATGCGTGGCCGCATCCTGCTGGAACAGGCCAAGCTCGAGCAGTCGCTGGACGCCTTCACGACCGCACTGGAGAAGAACCCGAAACTCGCAGACGCCCACTACTACGCTGGCGTGATCTACCAGCGCTGGTCCGATGACGAGCAGGCCCACACCTGCTACCAGGCGGCATTCGACCTGCAGCCAGAGAAGGTGCACTACCTGCTCGCCTCGGCCGAGGCCCTGGTGGCCATGGGCGAATTCGATCGCGCCGAAGAGTTGATCGATCCGAAGATGGCGTATTTCGAGCACAACGCCTCGCTTCGGCAGTTGCAGGCGCAGATCGCGATGCTCAAGGGCGAGCCCAAGCGCTCAGCGGAAATGTATGCCGAGGCGCGACTGCTCAATCCCGATGATTCATCGCTGCTCGAGGAGATGATCTGGGCTCAGTACGCCGCGGGTATGTACAGCCAGTGCTACGAGTCGGCGAGCATGATGCAGGCCAAGAGCACCCAGCCACGCACCGACCTCACGCATCTGCAGGCTCGCTGCCTGGCAATGATGGGACGCGGCGTCGAGGCCCGCGAGCTCTATCTGCAACTGGTCAAGACGCGCTCTGCTGATCCGTCGGTATGGAGCGAGCTGGGGACACTGTGCTGGGAACTGGGCGATTATCGCAACCTCGCGCAGTCGAGCACGCAGATGATCGCCATTGCGCCCGATCGCTATGAGGGCTATCTGTTCCGCGCCGTCAACGAGCGGCACAAGGGCAACAACGCCGAGGCTCAGCGCCTGCTCAAGGAGGCATGCCGGCGGGCCGGCGGCATCTCGCTGCCGTTCCTGATGCTCGGGCAGTCTCTCGAACAATCGGGTGACAACGATGGCGCAGCCCTGGCCTATAACCAGGCGCTGCAGGTCGATCCCGACAGCGCCGAAGCCAAGGCCCTTTTGAGTCGATTGAATGGGGAGCAGCAGATCTCGGAAGCGCCTGAGCCGTGATGCGCGGCGACGCGCCGAACCCTGCTGCCGGTGGTTGAGGCCGGACGGCTTGAGGTTCCGGAGATTTGACGGCTTTCCTGCTGGCCATGGATGTCCGCGCCTTCAGCAGCGGCTCCTCGTCGGCCGCGAGCCTTCAAGCCTCTGAGCGGAGGTGCGTTCGTTGAAGGCGGGAAAGATCTCATCACTCCTGCTCGTGCTGTTGATCACGGCGCTGGCGACCGTCGTGCGCGTCTTCCTCATGGATGCGCAGAGCGACCTCGACGCGTCAGTGGTGTCGCAAGCCGTGGGATTCGCGTCCGTGGTGGCGGGGGCGTCGTTCATCGTGCTGGCCCCGGTGGGCATCGCCATTGACCGCGCGATCGCCAACCTCAGGCGAGGGATCGAAGGGGCGTCTGACGCCAACACGCCGGTGTTCTCGCCGGGCATGCGGCTGATGCGGCCTGTGGCCCGCGCGTTCACTGCGACCGTCGACGTCTTCCGTCAGCGCGAGCAATCGCTGCGCAGCCAGTTGAGTGACCTGGAGATTCGCCACCGGGTTTCGGAGGCCGAACGCCGCCAGATCGAGGCAGTACTGCACGCCCTGCGCGATGCGGTCATCGTCACCGACGCGTTCAACGAGATCGTGATGGCGAACCAGGCGGCGGCGAACATCCTGGGCTTCGATCGCAAGACCTCGATTCACAAGCCGATCGACGAAGTCATCTCCGACACGACGCTGTGCACGCTCATCCGCGATGCGCGCGACACCGCCAACTTCACTGACACTCGTCATGTCGAGCACACGGTCAGCGACCCGAAGGCCAAGCCCGGCAGAGCCCAGGCGGGCCAGGGGGCTGCCGGCACCGTGTACGACGTGACCTTGGCGTGCGTGGAGAACCACAAGCGCGAGGTCGCCGGCGTCGTGACGATTCTGCACGACCTGACGCGCGAGCGCGAACTCTCGCAGATGAAGTCCGATTTCGTCTCGAAGGCCAGCCACGAGTTGCGCACGCCGCTCTCGTCCATTCGTGCCTACGTCGAGATGCTCGTGGACGGTGAGGCGACCGATGAAGGGGCCCGGCACGAGTTCTACCGCATCATGCAGAACGAGACGGAGCGCCTCAGCCGGTTGATCGACAACATGCTCAACATCAGCCGCATCGAGGCCGGGATCGTGCAGATCGATCGCGAGAACGTCGACATCAAGGCCCTGGTGGCCCGGGCAGCACACACCATCGAGCCGCAGGCGCGCGAGAAGCGCATCACGCTGCATCAGCGAATGGCCGACGTCGACCTCACAGTCGAAGGCGATGCCGACATGCTCTACCAGGTCGTGCTGAATCTGATGTCGAACTCCGTGAAATACACGCCGGAAGGCGGGCGCGTGACGGTGGCCGCGGACTCGGACAACCTGACGCGCAGCGTGTTGGTGAGCGTAAGCGACACCGGACTGGGCATTCCGCCCGATGCACTGCCGCGGCTGTTCGATAAGTTCTTCCGCGTCGAGAACTACAAGCGAGTGGCGAAGGGCACGGGCCTGGGGCTGAGTCTGTGCAAGCACATCGTGGAGACAGTGCACCACGGTCAGATTGGAGTGGACTCCAAGCTTGGGATGGGATCGAAGTTCTGGTTTTCGGTGCCAATGACCTACGCCGGCGCGCGTGCCGCGGCGTGAGTGCAGACACCTTGAGTTTTACTGGAGCGTGCCATGCCGCAACGCATTCTCGTAGTCGATGATGAAGCCCACATCCTCCAGGTACTCTCGCTGAAGTTGCGCAACGCGGGGTACGAGGTGCTCACCGCCGTGGACGGCGAGGAGGCGCTCGAGTACGCCACACGCCAGACGATCGACGTGGTGATCTCCGACTATCAGATGCCCTACATGACCGGCCTGGATTTGTGCCGGGCCCTGGCGCGAAACCCCGCGACGGCGAACGTGCCCGTGCTATTGCTGACGGCCCGCGGCCACACGCTCGATCCCGAGGATCTGACGCTGCGGAACATTCGCGACGTGTTGAGCAAGCCGTTCAGCCCGCGTGCGGTGGTGGATCTGGTGCAGCGGCTGCTGGATGGCGCTGCAGGCGGCGCCTCGCCGCGCGTTCGCTCGGAGGTTGCGTGAACAAGCAGACGATCCAATCCGAGGCTCTCCGCGACCAATCGGCGCTGCGACTCCGCCTGCGCTCGGCGGGCATGGTGCTGCTGTGTGCCGATGACCGTGGTCGGATCATTTCGCGGCCGGCTCTGGGCGAGGATTGGCTGGCGGACCTCCTGTGTTCATCGCCGATGTTCCGAACGGCGCTGCGTTCGACGGTTGAGCATTGGAACGGACAGGCCGAACCGGAGCATGCGCGGGCGCTGCCGGGCGTGTGGCTGGTGCCGCTGCCGCTGATGTCGCGCCGGCGCCGCGTGGGGTACTCGATTTCGGCGATTCCGACCGCGCCGCTGCTCGAATCGGAGCAGTTGCTCGCGCTGTGCCAGTCATCGCACATGGACGCGGTGCTCTGCCGCGGCCTGCTGGCGCAACTGCTGGGCGGAGGCCCGGCGTCGGAGAACGACGTCGTGCGGCTCGCGGCCCTTGTGCGCTTCCTGTACGAGGACCATCTGCGACTCACCAGCAGCGGCGAGGCCATTGACAGCGTCGGCCGGCAACTGGCTGAGTCGTACGAGGAAATGAACCTCCTCTACACGATCATCCAGAGCATGACGGTGCAGGAGCGGCCGGATCGCTTCATCGCGCTGGCCTGCCAGGAACTGCTTGCGACGCTGCCATACGCGTGGATCGGCGCGCAATTCGGCGACAATCGCGCGAAGATCAAGAACCTTGCCGGGCGCTTGATCATTGCAGGCGAGGTGGCGCATCCTGCCGGCGAAGTGCGCGCGGTGGCGCGACGTTTGCTCGCTCGGGCCGTGCCCAATGAGGCCCTCGTGCTCGACACCGCGGGCAACGCGGACCGCGACTTTGCTGCACTCGGGCATACCGTCATCGCTTATCCCCTGACCAGCGATGGCGAGGTGCTTGGCCTGCTCATTGCCGGCGAGAAGCAGGGCGACGACACCGCGGCGTCATCGGTCGACACCAAACTCATCGGCGCGACGGCGTCGCACGTGGCCATCTTCCTCGAGAACGCGGCCCTGTACGACGATCTCAACACGATGTTCCTGGGCACGTTGGAAGCCCTGACCGCTTCCATCGACGCCAAGGATCGGTATACGTGCGGTCACTCGAGGCGCGTGGCGCGTTTGACCCAGCAGCTGGCTGAGGCGGTTGGTTTGGATGAGCACACGGTTTCGCGATGTCATATTGCGGGGCTGGTGCACGATGTGGGGAAGATCGGCGTGCCCGAGGCGGTGCTGCTCAAGCCTGGGCGCCTGACGGCGGAGGAGTTCGCGTGGATTCGACGCCATCCGGAGATGGGCCATCGCATTCTCAAGGACATTCCGCAACTGGCGGACATTCTGCCCGGTGTGCTGTATCACCACGAGCGCTGGGATGGGCGCGGCTATCCCGAGGGTTTGAAGGGCGAGCAGATTCCGCTGATGGCGCGCTTGATTGGCCTGGCGGATGCGTTTGATGCGATGAGTTCCACGCGCACGTATCGGGCGGCCATGTCGCGGCCACAGGTGCTCAAGGAGATTGCGCGGTGCAGCGGGCAGCAGTTTGATCCGGATCTGGCGGCGGCGTTCGGGCAACTGGATTTCACCGAGTTCGATCGCATGGTGCGCGAGCACCAGGCTCAGGAGGTTGGGCAGGCGGCGGTGGACGCGGTGGCGGCGTCGCTGAGCCGCAGGAGTGAACGGCGGGAGGAAGCGGCATGAAACTCTCGTATGAAGATCACGGCGCGATCACGGTGCTGACCATCAGCGGCGAACTGACGGCTGATCAGGCGGACGCGTTTCGACGATCGCTGGCCGATCGCTTCAACGCCGGGGCGCGCGATGTCATTCTGAACATCGAGCACCTCTCCTTGCTGGATTCGGCGGGCATGGAACTGCTGCTGTGGCTGCTGGATGAGGTGGGCGAGCACGGCGGGCAGGTGCGGCTGGTGAAGCCCGACGACCTGGTGCGGAAGATTCTGGAACTGACGCGGCTGGACCGCCGGTTCGACATTCATGCCACAGTGGAATCGGCGGGCAAGAGCCTGCGGTGAGTGAGGGTTACGGATGATCAGCACGCGCAAGACATCTTCGAAGGTCCCGCCGACGGGCGGCGCGCACGGCAAGGGCGCTGGTCCAAGCCAGACACACGCCATTGCGACGTCGTCGGATGCGTTCGATGCCGGCCCGAGGCTGCGACTGGGCGACATCCTCGTCGAGCGCAAACTCATTTCCGCCGAGCAACTCAAGCAGGCCCTGGAAGTGCAGACGCAGAAGGGCCACAAGAAACTGCTGGGCGAGGTGCTGATCGATCTCGGCTTCGTCACCGAGCAGCAGGTACTGGAGATTCTGGCCGAGAGTTACGGCGTTCCCTTCGCCACACACACGGCGCGGCTGGCGGACCCGAAGGTGCTCGAGGTTCTGCCGCGCGAATTCATCGAGACGCACAAGGTGCTGCCGCTGTTCCTGGTTCGCGGCGTGCTGACCGTCGCCGTGTCCGAGCCGACGAACCTGTTCCTCACGGAGGAAATCCAGCGCCTGACCGGCTACCAGGTGCAGATCGTCGCGGCCACCCAGAACGAGATCGAGAACGCGCTTCGGGCGTATCTGCCGGCCGCCAACGTCTTCGTTATTGACGATATCTATGAGGACATCGACGACGCGGACTTCTCGGTGATCGAGCGGCAGGTGACGGAGATCGCCGACCTCGAGCAGGTCGCCGGCCACAGCCCGGTCGTCAAACTCGTGAACTACCTCGTGTATTCAGCGGTGCAGGACGGCGCCAGCGACATTCACCTCGAGCCCGGCGACCATTACCTGCGCGTGCGCTATCGCGTGGACGGCCGGTTGTTCGAGAAACTCTCCCCGCCCTACCAGATGCACCCGGCCATCGTCAGCCGCATCAAGATCATGTCGAATCTCGACATCTCCGAACGGCGCGTGCCGCAGGACGGCGATATCCACGTTCGAATGGAAGGCCGGCCCATCGATCTGCGCGTCTCGACCATGCCGGGCAAGCACGGCGAGAAGGTCGCGATCCGTATCATCGACAACCGCTCCAACAACGTCTCGCTTGACAAACTTGGTTTCTCGCACCAGATGCTCGAGGCGTGGAAGGTGGTCATCAATCAGCCCAACGGCGTGGTGCTTGTGACTGGACCTACGGGTTCAGGTAAGTCGACCACGCTCTACTCGGTGCTGAACATGATCAACACCGAGGACCTCAACATCTCCACGGTCGAGGACCCGATCGAATCGACCATTCCCGGGGTCAATCAGTTCCAGGTGAACGAGAAGGCGGGCTTCAGCTTCGCGACGGCGCTGCGGGCCATGCTGCGCCAGGACCCCGACATCATGATGGTGGGCGAGGTGCGCGATGCCGAGACTGCTGGCATCGTGACGCAGGCGGCGCTGACCGGCCACCTGGTGTTCAGCACGCTGCACACCAACGACGCGCCGAGCGCCGTGACGAGACTCGTCAACGTCGGCATCGAGCCGTACCTGGTCGCGGCCACTTTGCGCGGCGTGCTGGCCCAGCGCCTGGTGCGAAAGATCTGTCCGCACTGCAAGGAGCAGTACGAACCCGATCCCGTGATCAAGGCGGCGGTGGAGGCGGCCTCCGCAGGCCCCGTCGAGCACCTGTTCCGAGGTCCCGGCTGCAGTCGCTGCCGCGGCACCGGGTTCGCAGGCCGCATCGGCATTTTCGAACTTGTCGTGCCCGACGAAGAACTGCTCTCGGCCATCGCGCGCGGCGCCAACCTTCAGGAACTTCAGGAACTTCTCGCGCGGCACGGCTTCGCACGGCTGCGAAACGACGGGATGGAAAAAGTGCGCGGCGGCCTGACCACCGCAGAGGAAGTGTTCTACGTGACGGCGATGTGATGAGAGCTCAGAATCCCTGACACCTGATACCTGACACGCCGATGACTGCCCTCGCCACATTTGCCTATCGCGCCCGTGACGCCTCCGGCCAGATCGTGAGCGGGTCCGTCAGCGCCACCAGCGCTGAAGAGGTCGGCCAGCGCCTGCGCAACGAAGGCAAGTACATCATCAGCGTGCAGGACAAGGCGATGAGCGCCGCCGCGTCGCTGGACGAGCGGCAGGTGCGGCGCAACGAAGCCGCCAAGCGCGTCAAACGTGAGGACGTCATCGCCTTCTGCCAGCAGCTTTCGGTCATGCTGGAAACAGGCGTGCCGCTGAGTGAGGCGCTGGATTCCTTCTGTCAGCAGACGCCGCGCAAGGAATTCAAACAGGTGCTGGGCGCGCTGCGCGACGAGATCTACGCAGGCGAGAAGTTCTCCGTTGCCATGAGCCGCTGGCCGCGCGTCTTCCCGACAATGATGGTCAGCCTGATGAAGGCCTCGGAAGCCAGCGGCACGATGGCGATGATGCTCGGCCGCATTGGCGAGTACCTGGCCAAGGAGCGCCGAACCGGCCGGCAGATCAAGGGCGCGCTGGCCTATCCGATGTTCATGATGGCGTTTGCCATCCTGATGACGGTCTTCCTCATGGCGTTCGTCCTGCCGCGTTTCGCCAGGATCTATGAAATGCGCTCGGCGACGCTGCCGGCCCCGACCAAGATGCTGCTGGGCGTCAGCCATTTCTTCACCACGCAATACATGTATTACGGCCCGGCCCTGGGAGTGCTGGCCATCGCGCTGTTCATCTTCCTGCGCCAGCCGATCGGGCGCGCCTTCTGCGACGGAATGCGCCTCAACGCGCCGGTGCTCGGGAAGATGTACCGCCAACTGTATATCACGCGCGCGGCTCGCACGATGGCGACGCTGCTGGCATCGGGCGTGAACCTGCTGGACATCATCGGCATCTGCCGCGGCGTCACCAACAACGTGCACTACGACCGATTGTGGTCGAACATGGAGGCCGGCGTGCGCGATGGCCGGCAGATGAGCGATGCCGTCTTTGAGGCGCCGTTCATTTCGCGCAACGTCGCCTCGATGATCGCCTCGGGCGAGCGCTCCGGCCGGCTGGCCGTCGTCATGGATCGCATCGCGGTCTTCAGCGAGGAGGAACTGGATGTCGCGGTCAAGCAGGTCACCAGTTACATCGAGCCGATCATGATCATCTTCATGGGCGTGGTCGTGGGCGGCGTGGCGATGGCCCTGCTGCTGCCGGTGTTCAGCATGGGTAAGGTGATGGCGGGCGGGTGAGGAAGCGGTCAGCGATCAGCCAGGGCCAAGGGGACGGCGTATCGCCGCGCGAAGTGACCGGCACTATGCTGAGGGGATGTCTGCTCCCGCACGCATTGCTCGCGATTATGCGTCCATCCTCCGATCGCTTCCGGCGGACACTCGTTCGCGCCCGCGCGAGCAGCGCATGCAGATCGTTGTCGATGCGGTGTGGCACGCGCTGCACGAGCAGGGCATCTCGTGGGTCGGCTTCTACATCGATCATCCGAACCTGCCGGATGACCAGCGGCTGATCCTCGGCCCGCGCCGTGACAAGCCTGCATGCTCGCCCATCGGCGTCCATGGCGTGTGCGGCCAGACGCTGCTGAAGAAGCAAGTCATGATCGTGCGCGATCCGGCTGAACTCGGGCCCAACTACATCGCATGCGACCCGCGCGACCGGGCCGAGGTGGCCATTCCCCTGGTCGATGACAAGGGCGCCGTCTGGGGCGTGTTCGACGTCGATTCCTGGGAGGTCGGCGCGTTCGATCAGCGCGATGCCGAAGGTTTCGCTGCTGTGCTGCGCGCGGCGGGGCTTGCGCCACCCGCGGCGTAGCAAGGCCGCGTCCGCTCTGACACCGCACCACTGCGCATGCGTGCTAGGCCGCAAGCGGCTCGGACATCTCGCGCGCTGCCGCCAGTTCGGCGCCTCGATCCAGCGCCTCGAACATCTCCTGAGTTGTTCGCGCTGTTCGAATCGCCTCCTTCAGCGGCTTGATGTGCCCCATTGTCTTGCCGTACCACGAGATCCGCCGGCTCAGACACAGGATCGCATCGTGCTCGTCGAGATGCTCAAGCAGCAATTCCAGATGCCGGCGAACAATGCGGATCTTCTCCAGCAGCGTGGGCTCGGCTCCCGCGATTCCAGTT